>JAGTVG010000389.1 GCA_018224645.1 Cyclobacteriaceae bacterium | reverse complement strand
TAATCTCGGGATCCTGCGGCTTTATATTCAGCGTATGCCGAAGGATACTAAAAATGAATTCGGCCATCCTGCAGATGCCCCCTATCTTTCCGTGATCAGTCCGTCCTGCCATGATATGTCCACCATTCGGGGCTGGTGGGAGGAAGATCATGAACGGGCACAACGTTATTATAATCAGATCCTCGGACAAAACGGAGATAGCCCGTCTGCATGTGAAGTCTGGATCAGCGAGGAAGTTCTCAGGCAACATTTAATTTCACCGGCGATGTGGGCAATTACGCCATTGCAGGACCTGACAGCTATGGAACCGAAACTGAGACGGGAAAATCCGAAGGATGAACAGATCAATGATCCCAGCAATCCACATAATCTATGGCAATACCGGTTCCACATGGACCTTGAAGATCTTCTGAATGAGAAGGAATTTAACCAGAAACTCGCCGGTATGGTGGAAATGGCTGAAAGGAACAGGGAGTACTAACGGATCATAAGTAACAGGGAAATCGTGATGATATACATAGGATTTTTAAAACAGGGATGGTTTTGGTGATTTGGGGAGGTGGTGATTAGCGTTTCGTTTAACTGGCTCAATGGTTCCGCAGAGTCGATTTGCAGATCCATAATCGTGTTTTCGGCCCAAGTTGAAGTGATATTACCCGGGTTATCCTTCCTTGTTTTTCCTTCCTGCCGGTATCCGGGATTTCGGATAAACCACCTCATGTGGGGCGATGACGGCTCCTGCCCCGATTTCAACATCCCCCATAATGGTTGCCTTAATCCCGATGGTAGTTCCCTTGCCGATTTTCACCCTTTCCACGATCAGGTATCCCTGTGAAGCATAATGGGCGATGATGGTAGCGGATCCGCCAATAGTAACCTTGTCTTCCAGCTCAATCAATGCCGGATCAGAAATATTGGTTGTATTGATATGAACACCCTTGCCAACTTTCATGCCCATCATCTTATAAAAAAGGACATTAAGTGGTGTAGGGGTTACGAATTCGAGGAAGGTATAACGCACAACGTAAGTGAATGCATTATGAATATACCAGGGGACCGAGGTCAGGGAATAATAAGGTCCCCTGAATGGTTTCAACCGAAGGGGGATAAGGAAATTGAATAAAGGGATCACAAAAAGTATGGAGATCCCATAAAGGAAATAGGCGGTGACGATTCCGAAACCAAGACTTATATCATGTAGAACAGGCCACCAATGAACCGTTTTCTCCGATATCAGGTTAAAAATAAAGATACCGGGGGACGCTGAGATCCCCATAGCCAGCAGGCAGAAAAAATATAATGGGATCAGGGCGATCAGGTAACTGGCCATTCGGAATTTCCGAAGGAATGATTCGATAAATCCTGCAAGTCCCTTTAATTCAGATTTGGTGGTATCCACATCGATCCGCTTATTTTCTTTAACTTTTTCTGCCATATTAATCAGGATGTTCATTTACTTGAAAATCGTTTTTAATCTATTAAAAAAATACGAGACAGAACGGTGAGTCAGATAAAAATATTCCATCAATGAAGATTTTATAATCATAATGGCAGTAAAACATATACTTTCCTTTAAGATGTATCATTTCTGTGGAAAATCAAGTAACTTGTAGGTTGTAAGCCAAACCCGGAAAGGAGGTAAATAATGAAAATCCTTGAAAAATTATTGGGTCCCCGATCCAAATACGTAAAAAACATTCCCTATACTTATGAAGCCAGGGTTGATGAACTCTGCGGACAGGGTAAGGAACCTTTATATAGTTATTACTATTCAGATACGATCTGCGGCCTGTTGGAATTTCTGGAAAAAAATGAAGTGGGGCCGGAAAATGTGGAAATATTCGAGGTGTATCAGAAAGAAGATAATAAGGTAATGACGAAATACTGTCTGGATAAAAAAAACCACTGGCTGACCAGACCCGGTATCTGTAAATCCCTGCATGACCGGTATATAGGCCACGTGGATGAAGACCATTGTGCCTACCGTGACCGCGACAACAAGGGAATCGGTCCGTATTGAGGGCCTTATTGTTATTTGAGTAACCCAGTGTGAAGATCTGCAGCATTTTATGACAGATATTAAGAAAAAACGCAGCCTCCGTTCCAGTTACTTTACCGTAAACAGTATAACCTTCTGCATGATCGTTTAATGAATATTGACCACGAAGAGAAAATTTGTACAGGTAAAAATGGATGAATTTGCCACTTCCAAAAAAAGGTGTTCCGTTAATCAACGGATTAGAGGTTGTATTTTCGGTTCATACGATCCACCGAAAGCCTGATCAGCTCCTTGAGAATAGTCAGATTTATATCTTCAAGTCTTTTGATGTACAGGCAGGATTTACCTGTTTTATGTTTGCCTAGCTTTTCCATGAGTTTTTGGTAACGCTCAAATCCAGGTATGATGTAGACCGTTAGATTCTGCTTCCTTGGGGAAAAGCCTGTCAGAAAAAAATCTCCTTCTCTTCCGCTCTCATATTTATAATGATAGTTGCCAAATCCGATGATGCTGGTGCCCCACATTTCCGGAGCAAGTCCGGTGGTTTTTTCCATAAGATCCAGAATGGTTAAGGCATCCTTCCGTTTTGTAACCTCCGGGATGCTGTTCAGAAAATCCCGGACATCACCATCATTCCTTACTGTTTTATTTTCTGCCATAATGTAACTTTGAAGCTGGAATAGTCTTAAATTTAGACAGATTCTCCGGAAAAAAAACCGGAAATATCCACATTCGTAAATTTTTCGATATTTCATTTTTAATCATTAATTCATACCCTCATTTCTATACATATTCTGATGCGTTATTTAAAATATCTTTCGTCCTGGATCATGATTTTTTTTTATTTCATGTTTTCCTCTGATGGCTCAACCGGAAATTGGGAATGCCGATAATCTTTCATATGAAATTGAAGATATCAATGGCCAGCCGATTGCCGGGATCGAAGGAAGTTTGACTTTTGCCAGCCTCTCATTCAATTATCAACAACGGATCAGGGACTGGGTTGCCCTGTATTTATATGGAGGGTTGTCAACAAGGCTGTGAACGGATGTATTCAGCCTGTTAAGCCAGGGTGTCAATTCTGTTGCCATTTTTAGGATTGGATGGCTTTTCAGAATAGCTGAAGGTGAAAAATACGCCCTCTCAGGGACGGTCTGACTGAACAATTCTTCAGGTACATTCATCAATATCAAACGTTTTGCAGAAGATATCATTAATAATGTTCCCAATCCTTCTATTACGACCCATGTTCCCATCTTATTGGGTGATTTTGGACTGCAGTTTGCCTTTGGATTCAATCAACTGATCGGCCTGAGTTTAGAAGGCAATCTCTCATTTGGTGAATCCTTCGACAGGGAGGATTCGGATTTGAGATATGCGCTGAAAGGAGGACTTGATTTCAATTTTAAAAGGAGGTATAACGTACCCCTGGGATTGATTGTGGGATATAGTATGATATCACAACCCGAACTGGTTTATACGGATGAAGGAACCGCACTAATCACTTCCTTCAAACTGACCTATACGGGTACATCTGATTTTCTGATTGGATTAGAAAGTGGTCTGATGAGTATTCCATTGGTGGAGGTGGATCAGAAATCTAATTTTCTGGCCACCATGTTTTCCGTACGGTATTATTTTAATTGAACCAAAATAGATTATTCTTTTACCTCGAATCTTAATTATGGACAATTTATCTCTTGATAACAGGACTTTCTGACAACTTTTTAAAACCCATTTTACTTGGAAAGGGAGCCCCTGTTCCCATGGTGGTGATTTTCCTGGGTGTTATCGGAGGATTTATGGTTTCAGGATTTATCGGATTGTTTACAGGGGCTATCGTCATTTCCCTGGGGTATAAGTTGTTTCTTTCATGGATACAGCGTGAAGACCCGAAGAAGGATACAACTGAACCAGCAGTACTCCTTGAGCCGGTTAACGATTAAGGGGATTATCGATATGCCATATTAGTGCATAAATAATTTTTTATAAGAATAAAACCGGATCATATTTATACTTATGAACGTTGCTGATTCTTACCGTTCATATTTCAATTGGCCAGAATAAATCCAGGTTCATACTTGTTGAGGTTTTTCCCATGAATCCAACACTTCACTCCCTATCTCACTGTAGTGGAAAATTCAATACATATCCATGGGAAGTCAGTCCGGCTGTAGTTGAAATCAGGATAAATACACGACCTTCATCCAGATGCTTTCGGCAGATGCTTTCTGCAATGGGATTGAGCCTCGCAGGCAACTTTCATTCACGTTTCAGGAATGTTCCATCCTGTAATTCCTGGAAAGCCTGACGGAGTTCCTGTTGTGTATTCATCACGATGGGTCCATACCAGGCTACGGGTTCTTTCAAAGGTTTACCGCTGATCAGCAGGAATCGTATTCCTTCATCCCCCGCCTGGACGGTAACTTCATCTCCCCGGTCAAAAAGTATGAGCGACCGGTTATCCGCCTCTACCGGAGGAGAGGTGTCAAGCCATCCGGCACTTTCGGTCGGGACAGCAAGCGGACCTGAAGCATTGCAGAATTTCCCGGAACCAGCAAATACATAGGCAAAGGCATGCCTGGTGGTCTCGACCGGAAGCGTTTTCTTCATTCCCGGTAGAACCGAGACATCGATATATACGGGATCTGCCGCAATTCCGTCAACCGGGCCACGTTTTCCCCAGAAGTCACCGCAGACAACCCTGATGAATGTTCCATCATCATCCCTGATTTCGGGAATCTCCCCGGATTTAATTTCCTGATACCTCGGGGTGGTCATCTTCAGGGAAGAGGGTAGGTTAGCCCATAACTGGAATCCATGCATTCTGCCATCCTGGTCACCTTTAGGCATTTCCTGGTGAATAATGCCTCTCCCGGCGGTCATCCACTGGATATCACCTGCAGTGATCACACCACGGTTTCCGATGCTGTCTCCATGTTCCACCTCTCCCGCCAGGACATAAGTGATTGTTTCAATTCCGCGGTGGGGATGCCATGGGAAACCAGCGAGATAATGATCCGGATTTTCATTGCGAAAATCATCAAGCAACAAAAACGGATCGAATTCCCCGGGTTCGCTGAAACCGAAAGCCCGGCGAAGGTGAACCCCGGCACCTTCAAGAAATGGCTTGGCTTTCACTAATCGTTTTACTGGCCGTATGGACATTTTTATTCTTTTAAATAACTGCCAAAATACTTCTTTTCATTAAAAGCATTTCAAACATGAAAACAAAAAAGATAAAACAAGGTTGTCTGATCTCCAAATTATTTTCAGCCAATACCGGAATTTTGCCCGATATGTTGGCTGAAACGCCTGCCCCGGATTTGTCGTCAGACTACGGTCCGTTATCAGACCACCCACCGTCGTCAGACCATGATCCGTCGCGAAAGGATCTGGAATAAAAAAAACCCACCGGTTTCCCGGCAGGTTTTTTAATTCACATTATAAATTTTAAAGCCTATTATGCTGTCGTATCCCGCTTCTGATCATCCGCGAGGCTTTCCTTCAACACCGCCTGAGCCGCTGCAAGCCTTGCGATCGGTACCCGGTAGGGTGAGCAGCTTACATAATCAAGGTTCACCTTGTGGCAGAATTCCACCGAGCTCGGTTCACCGCCATGCTCACCGCAGATTCCGGTCTTGAGATTCTTCTTCGTTTTGCGGCCGTCTTTTACGGCCATTTCAATCAGCTTGCCGACACCTTCCTGATCCAGTTTCTGGAAGGGCTCTGCCTGATATATTCCCATTTCCACATACATGGGCAGGAATTTACCTGAGTCGTCCCTGGATAATCCAAGGGTAGTCTGTGTTAGGTCATTGGTACCAAAGCTGAAGAAGTCTGCCTCTTCGGCAATCCTTTCAGCCGTCAGGGCTGCCCGCGGAAGTTCGATCATCGTCCCGATCATATAATCGATCTCGACCACATGTTTGTCCATGGTTTCACGGGCAACACGTTTAATAATCGCTTTTTGATGTGAGAGTTCTTCCTTCGAGGTGATCAGCGGAACCATAATCTCGGGTATGGCCACGATGCCTTTACGTTTACAGGCACAGGCAGCTTCAAAAATCGCTTTTGCCTGCATTTCTGTAAGTTCAGGATACAGAATACCTAACCGGCATCCCCTGGTACCCAGCATCGGGTTCAATTCATGAAGTTTTTCCACCTTATCCAGCAGGTCTTCACGCTTCCTTATTTCCTTGATCAGTTCATTCATTTTTTCCAGTGAATTTGCTTCTTTAATGGCCAGTTTAAGATCAAGGAGTTCTTCCATCAATTCGATTCGGCTGGGCAGGAATTCATGCAATGGAGGATCCAGTGTCCTGATGGTCACAGGAAGTCCGTCCATGGCTTCGAAAATACCAATAAAATCTTCGGTTTGCATGGGCAGCAGTTTTGTCAATGCCGCCTTTCTGCCGATCGTATCTTCTGCCATGATCATTTCACGGACGGCAGCAATTCTGTCTTCCTCGAAGAACATATGTTCTGTACGGCAGAGTCCGATTCCCTGAGCTCCGAATTCACGGGCAATCTTTGCATCATTCGGTGTATCGGCATTTGTCCTGACACCAAGTCTTTTCACTTTATCAGTCCATTTCATCAATTTGCCAAAATTACCTGAAATTTCAGGTTCAACAGTGGGGACCTGGCCTTTGATCACTTCCCCGGTGCTTCCGTTCATGGAAATCCAGTCTCCTTCCTTGATCACATTTTCACCTACCCTGAATTGTCTCGCGGAGTAGATCACCAAGATATCCTTACATCCTGCCACACAACATTTGCCCATACCCCTGGCTACCACGGCAGCGTGCGAGGTCATCCCTCCGCGTGCGGTCAATATACCTACTGCAGCGTTCATCCCACCAATATCTTCAGGAGATGTTTCAATCCGGACAAGGATCACGCGTTCACCACGGGCTGCCCATTCTTCCGCATCATCAGCGTTAAATACCACACGGCCGGTGGCTGCTCCCGGAGAAGCCGGAAGACCCTTGGTCATAACATCGAGTTTTGCCTTGGGATCAAAAGTCGGATGGAGTAATTGATCCAGTTGCATAGGCTGTACCCTCATCAAAGCCTCGTTGATCGAAATCATTCCTTCATCCACCATTTCTACCGCGATACGGAGGGCTGCAGCAGCAGTACGTTTGCCATTCCTTGTCTGCAACATCCATAATTTACCACGTTCAATGGTAAATTCAACGTCCTGCATGTCTTTGTAATGTTTTTCAAGTTTGATCCTGATCTCTGCAAGTTGTTTATAATCTTCAGGCATCAAGGATTCGAGGGTCACATCATCCTTGCTTTTCCTTCCTGCTTTATTGATGGGTTGTGGTGTCCTTGTGCCGGCTACCACATCCTCTCCCTGTGCATTTACCAGGTATTCTCCATAAAACTGGTTTTCACCGGTGGATGGATCGCGGGTAAAAGCAACCCCCGTGGCGGAATCATTGCCCATATTACCATATACCATGGCCTGAACGTTCACGGCTGTCCCCCAATCATGAGGAATTTCGTTAAGGTTCCGGTAGGTGATGGCCCTGGGATTCATCCAGCTGCCAAAAACGGCACCGATGGCTCCCCATAACTGTTCCATTGGATCTTCCGGGAAATCTCTTCCTGTACGGGTTTTGATAGCCTGTTTAAATTCCGCAACAAGCTCTTTAAGATCGTTGGTGTTCAGATCGGTATCCAGTTCAATTCCTTTTTCAGTTTTTTTCCGCTCAATGATCTCTTCGAAAGGATCAACATCATCCTTTTCAACCGGTTTAAGATCCAGCACAACATCTCCGTACATCTGGACAAACCTACGGTAGGAATCCCATGCAAAACGTGGATTTTTGGTCAGTTTAGCCAGGCCGTCCACAATTTTATCATTCAATCCAAGGTTCAGGACCGTATCCATCATCCCCGGCATTGAAGCCCTGGCGCCGGAACGTACTGAAAAAAGCAATGGATCCTTCGAGTCCCCGAATTTTTTGCCCATTTCTTTTTCAACCTTGTTCAGATTCGAAACGACTTCTTCGTCCAATCCGGACGGATATTTCTTTTTATTTTTGTAATAGGCAGTACAGACTTCCGTACTGATGGTAAAACCGGGTGGTACTGGAATTCCCAGATTGCACATTTCTGCCAGGTTCGCTCCTTTACCACCAAGCAAGGCTTTCATCTGGGCCTTGCCTTCAGCTTTATTGGCTGCAAAAAAGTAAACGTATTTTTTTTCGGATTTCATAAGAACTTATTTTAGATTAAAAAAATTCTATTAAAAGTATTTGATACAAATTTAAGCCCGGGAAATAATTTACCCCTGGGAATGGAGCGACAAAGTTATATAATAAGGGTCGAAAAAATATGGGTAAATGTCATAAATTCCTTATTGTTATTGCAATTTCATGTAATTAAAAATAAAAATCATTTTATTCGTATTCCTTTAATTATCGCCTGTGAGAATTTCCGGCCAACATATACTTATTATCCTCCTGTTTTTAATGTTTGCAGCACAAGCTTGTGCGCAAAAAGGATTGTATGATGAAATTGAGGATTTTTACCAGGGGACGAAAAAAGAAGGTTACTCATACGATCCTCCCCTTAGATTTATCACTGAAAATGATATTCCGCTCAAGGATGATCAGGGAATCATTCAGATTTTCCTGATCCGGCATGGCATTCCCAAAATTGACCGGGCAAACTGGGTGTCCTATTATCAGGCAAGCAGTTTTGTCAAAGCTTATGATACGGTGGAGGTATATGAGATTAAGGATGTGCCGGTCAATATTCGGGCAGATGAAATTGATAATGTATACAGCAGCCCCCTGCGGCGCGCAAGATCCACCGCTGAACAATTGTTTGGACAGAGATTCAACATCATCTATGACTCTTTATTCAGGGAATTCAGGAATGAAATTGTCCCCATTCCCCGGATCAGGCTTCCTTTGAGCGTCTGGAGGGTATCGTCAAGGATTTTCTGGATGGTCGGCCTGCATTCATCGGAGGTGCCAGGCCTGCCTGAAGAACGGCGGAGGGCCAACAGGGCAGCTGAACAGCTGGCTAACATGGCAAAACAGGAAGGACATGTGGTGCTCGTTGCCCATGGGTTTATAAACCGGTTCATTATCCGGTATTTGAAAAAAAATGGCTGGCAGCATTCATACGACGGGGGATTCGAATACACCAATGTTCAGGTATTGTCAAAAATCATTGAAAATTATCCGGCGGTCGAAGTGGATTAATACATACTTAAACTTATTTTTATTACCCCAGGATCCGGGACAATCAAATGATAAATTTGGAATCCTTACAAAGTTAACGGCATTGACCTGGTCTGGTCAGGTGTTACCTGGACATCCTGAAAAATGCCGGAAATTCAGGTTCATCCGGGTTTATGGCAAGTTCATCGAAAAAATTTCCAATACAATTCAAATGGGAATATCTTTCCACCATCATTAAATAACAACATGATGAAAAAGATAAACCTGATAATCCTGATCGTTGTGATGGCAGGAATTCAATCCTGCACCATTTTTTCCCTTCATCCACTTTATGAAGAATCCGACCTGCTGGAGGACCCTCAATTACCCGGATTGTGGCAGGATACGGAGGATGGGGATGAATATGTTTCCTTCGAAAAATTGGAAGATAAAAAATATTTGTTTAGATACATGCAAGAACAGGGAAAAGATGGCGACGAGGTTATTCTGGACACCGTTTCATTCAAAACGGGTCTGCTAAAGATTGGAGACCATTTTTTTCTCGATCTTTACCCATTTTATGAAGGCAACAGGGACAAGGAATATTACCTGTTCAGAAATTTTGTTCCAACCCATTCTTTTCTGAAAATTGAATGGCAGGAAGGAAGAATGACCTTGTACATGTTTGATTATGAAAGATTGAAAAATCTCTTTGAACAGAACCGCATCCGGATCAAACATGAAATGGTGGATGATTATATCGTGATCACCGCTTCTACCCCGGATCTCCAGCGCTTCATTCAGAAATATGCCGACGACAAGGATGCTTTTGATGATCCAGGACATTTTAAAAAGATTGAAAATGTCTATTAATCATGATCCATTGCAGCTGAAAAAAGATTCACTGGTATTGTATTAAGTGGATGGAGATAAAATGAAGAGGGTATTCGCTGAAAATAAAATCCGCATTAGGCATAAAATAAGCGATGACATTATTCTCATTACCGCCTTGGCCGATGATATTCAGCAATTCATCAACAGGTTTTTTTCTGGCGATTACTTTTTTAAGGATCTCTGGATGTTCAGAAGGTTAAAAAGATGAAACTTGGAATGAATTTTCGACAATTCTTTGCCAGGAATGAAATCATCATTCACATCTTATTCTGGATCATTTCATTCTATTCTCTCCTGAATCATTTTTCCATTGCCAGTGAGATTCAGCCCATAGATTATCTTTATACCTTATTATTCCATATCAGCATCCTCACGGTTGTTTATCTCAACCTCTATGCATTGATCCCGCGTTTTCTGGAGAGACAGCATTACGGGATTTATGGGATTACCCTGGTGCTTTTATTCGGGGTTTTTTATGGAATTCATGTTTTCACCTTTGATGTTTTATCGAAGATCCTCTTTCCCGATTATTTTCTGATTACCTTTTACAATTATGATGATTTATTGATCTATTTCGCAATTTATATCGGCTCCACCACGCTTTTCGTTCTATCAAGATACTGGTTCGAAATTCTTGATTCGAAAAAAAAACTGGCGGAAGCGGAAAAGGAAAAGATACATCATGAGCTGAAATCCCTGAAAGCGCAGGTAAATCCTCATTTTTTGTTTAACAGCCTGAATACCATTTATTCCCTGGCCCTGAAAAAATCTGACAATACAGCAGAAGTTATCGTAAAACTAGCCGATGTACTGAGGTACATTATTTATGAATCCAATGCTGAAAAAGTAGAACTGCAGAAGGAACTGGATTTCATTAAAAAATATATCGATCTACAGAAATTGCGGACCAATGCCGCCAATGCAATTCAATTTACGGAGACAGGGGAGATCGGCAGTCAGATGGTGGCACCGCTGATTTTCATCGTATTCATCGAAAACGCCTTTAAACATGGACCCAAGGGGGATACGGAAAATCAGTTTCTCCATATCAGGTTTGACATCTCAACAAAGGATATTGTTTTTCTTGTCGAAAATAACCTGGGGAAATGTGCAGAAATTGAAAATAATCAATTCAAAGGACTTGGACTTGAAAATGTAAGGAGGAGATTGGAGCTGATGTATCCAGGGAAACATTATCTGGCAATTTCTGATAATAATGATAAATTTATGATCCGTCTGGAATTGCAATTATGAATTCGATCCATTGTATCATTGTCGACGATGAACCCTTGTCCCAGGAGGTGATCAGGGATTTTGTCCGCGAGGTTCCCTGGCTGGAGCTGAAAGGTTTATGTTTCAATGCCCTGGAAGCCCTGGAGATGATCCATGAAACTGAGGTGGATCTGATCTTCCTTGATATCAATATGCCCAAACTTTCAGGGATCAAATTTGTTAAATCCCTGGAAAAATCCCCCATGATCATTTTTACCACCGCCTATCCGGAATATGCCGTGGAGGGTTTTGAAGTGGATGCTGTGGATTACCTGGTGAAACCTGTTGCCTTTGAACGGTTTTTAAAGGCGGTGAACAAGGCGAGAGAACAGTTTGAGATGAAACAATCCCCTGGTTTGACCCATAGACCGGGATTTATTGTGCTGAAATCCGATAAAAAAATTTATAAGATCGAAGAAAATGATATATTGTATATTCAGTCCTGGGGGGATTATATTAAGGTTTTTACCAGTGGGAAAGTAATAATCGCCACAGAAACCATGAAGAACCTTGAAAACAGAATGGGAGAGCAATTTATCAGAATTCATAAATCCTTTATCGTATCAACGCGGGCCATCAACTTCATTGAAGGTAACCAGGTTAAAATAGGTGATCAGTTTCTTCCGATCGGCCTTACCTACAAGGATGATCTGATCACAAAACTCAAACAGGGAGATAAGAAATCATGACCGGCAGATTATGCCTGATTACCGGCGGCAATTCAGGGATCGGTCTGCAGACGGCCATAAAACTTGCCGGGATGGGTGCAAGGCTGATCCTGACGGTCCGTTCGGAAAAAAAGGGAAATGAGGCCCTTGAAAAAATCAAAAAACAAACCGGAAAGGACGACACCAACTTCATGGTCGCCGACCTTGCTTCATTCAAACAGATCCATGAATTATCTGAAAGCCTTCACAGCAGATATGGTCATCTGGATGTGCTCATCAATAATGCCGGACTTTTTGTCACCCGGTATCAACGAACTGAAGATGGTCATGAACTGCAGTTAGGGATAAACCACCTTGCCCCGTTTTTGTTGACTCATCTTCTGCACGGCCTGGTTGAAAAATCAGGACAGGGAAGGATCATCAACATTTCCTCCAGGGCAAATTACAAGGGGGAGATCAATTTTGAGGATCTTTATTATGAGTCACGATATAATGGCCTGAAGGCTTACCGGCAATCCAAACTCGCCAATGTATTGTTCACCTTCGAGCTTGCCGGAAAGCTGAAAAATTCATCAGTCACGGTGAATTGTCTGCACCCGGGTGTTGTCAGTACCGGCATTGGAAACCGGAACAACCATAGCTGGATGGGCTGGATCTGGAGGATGTATAAACCATTCATGCTTTCAGAAGAGGATGGGGCGTTCTGCCCAGTAAAACTGGCATCTGATCCTTCCATGACGGGAATCAGCGGTAAGTATTTTGATTACGACGGGCAGCCGGTTAAGCCCAATCCCATCGCCTTTGATCAGGAAATCCGCAGAAGACTCTGGAAGGAAAGTGAACGGATGACAGGTTTCTCCGGCCTTTAATTTCCGGTTGACCCCTGAATTGCCGTTCAGGAACATAATCCCGCGCCAGTGTCCGTTTAACATGAATAGTTGGGATTAAAAACCAGATCACGGTATGATTTCAACGGTTTACTGAGATGATTTTCTGCCGATCACTGTTAATTAAATGATCATTGATCACTCAGTTTAAGCCTCTTATCCTGCCGGTAATCTGTCTGTGCCAGTTTAAATCATTCCAGATACCTCGGAATTGAGGATGCGTAAAGTTTGAGGTACAGAGAAATTTATAATTTTCATATTGCAGGGCCAGATCAACACAGATTTCAGCTGATGACTTTACCCAATCCCATTCCAGTTCAGGATGATCAAACCACGAAATTGGGCCCCATCCTTCGGTATTGCCACAGGGAATGCCATGTTTCGCTGCCGTTTCGGATATCGTTTGCAGCCGTCCTGCCATCCATTGGATAAGGATTTTACTGTTTCCTCCCCAATAGCCTGTTAATTCCTCATATATTTTTTTCAGATCCAGACCTTGATCGCGACTGCCAATCTCATTTAATCCGGGGATAGAACCATGGTGAGCAAACCAGATATGATAATCCAGTGCTGAAAATTCTGATATATCCATATCATTTAATTTCATACCGGAATCCAGCGATACGAAAAGGTCAAGGTTTGGAAAATGATCTTTTAATTTCAAGATCAGTTCATTGGCAAATTTTTTATAAAACAATTGCTGGAGGGGGTTGAATTTTTCATCCGCTTTATTTTCAAAATCCGGAATATTCGCTTCCGGATTGTTCAGCCTGAAAATACGGACATCATTCCTATCGTCCAGTTCTTTTTTCAGCCAGTCATATCCATGCCAGAACGGGTATTCATTCAGAAGATCGACATACAGTATATCATTCAGGAGCCCATGTTCATCGAGAAAGTTTAGTGTTTCCAGCCAGGCTCTGTATAAACCACCATCTTCCATAAAAATATCTTCTCTTCCGGATCCATGAGGAAGGAACCAGGATGCAAGTCCAACCCGGATCCCGTACTTCCTGCACAAGGGTAAAAATTCCAGCAATGCCTCACGGGGACGGATGGTTGTTGTATAATCATTTCCCCAGAGTGAAGGTTTCCATCCATCCTTAACGCATCTGAATGATTCCTTCACCGAACCATCCGCAAATGTCGCAATGAATTGGGGCATGGCATCCATCCTGATGGCATTATAGCCACGTTCCGAAAGTTCTTCCAGAACCTGTTCCCAGTTTTCAAATTCACCATAACGATGATGCCGGAGTATCCAGCTGAAATCCCACATGGCAATGGCCAGCCGCCCAGGTTCTCTGCTGATGGAAACTGATACGACATCTTTTCCGGGTTTGCTGACTTTATTACATCCGGTTATGGAAGCCGATAAAACGGCACTGCCGGCCAGGACCGAACTTTTCAGAAATTCTCTTCTTTCCATGATGTTATTTTTAAAGATCCTTTACCACATCCTTCAGAAGATCTAAGGAAAAAATCCTCGAATCCCTGAAGATCAGGGACAACACAACCGGTAAATATTCCGCCGGGATCGATCCAAATTTCCCACAGGGATTTGATCACATTTTATCTGAACCAT
>JAGTVG010000388.1 GCA_018224645.1 Cyclobacteriaceae bacterium | reverse complement strand
TGAATCCGGGCAATAACACTATCCTCAGAAAAAACTAGACCAAATTTTCATGCCGATCGGGCAAAAACGATTCATATTCCTGGTGCAGGGAGAAGGAAGAGGCCATATGACCCAGGCGATCGGATTGTACCAGATGTTAACATCGGCCGGGCATGAAGTGGTCCATGTTTTCATCGGAAAAAGCAGCCGAAGGATCGTCCCCTCCTATTTTTTCAGGGCATTCAACTCAAAGGTTGAATTGCTCGAAAGTCCCAATTTTATCAGCGACCCGGAAAACAAATCGATCCGGCTCATGGCATCGATATTCTATAATCTGAAGTTTCTGAACCACTACCGTAAAAGTCTTGTGAAAATACATGCGGCGGTTACAAGTTCCCATGCCGACGGGATTATAAACTTCTACGATTTTCTGGGGGGTTTGTACAATTTTTTTTTCAGACATCAGGCTAAATTTTTTGCGATTGGCCATCAGTTTTTGACAGATCATCCCGATTTCCCTTTTGCCGTTGGCAAACCCCTCGATAAACAACTTTTCCTTAGCAATAATCGCCTGAACAGTCTGGGGGCCTTTAAAAAAATCGCTCTGTCTTTCAGGCCTTATCAACCGGACAGGATCGGAAGAACTGTCGTAACCCCGCCCATTCTCAGAAAAGAAATTTTTAATCAACGGCCGGCACCCGGCGACTTCCTGCTTGGTTATATGGTGAACGACGGCTACAGCCGGGAAATTTTCGATTGGCATCAGGAACATCCCGACGTACCGATCCATTGTTTCTGGGATAAAAAAGGGGAACCGGAGGTAAAAATAATTGACAAAACACTTACGTTCCACCAGCTTAATGCTGAAAAATTCCTCGGATACATGGCGGGATGTAAGGGTCTGATGACAACCGCCGGGTTTGAATCCATATGCGAAGCAATGCTGCTCGGGAAACCGGTGTTAATGGTCCCGGTTTCAGGACAGTATGAACAGGCATGCAATGCGCTCGATGCAAGCAAGTCCGGAGCCGGAATACACGATGAATTTTTTAACATCAGCAGATTCCTGGATTATCTGCCAGGTCATCGGAATACAAGGACAGACACCGGCAGATGGATATCAAAGTCAGATGAAATGATCCTGAAAGAATTAACAGATTTCTAAGGAGATGACCTTTATCAACTTTATCCATATTTTTAACCATTAACTTTGTATTGAAACCCTGGGGAAATGGCTTTAATTTCACGGAAGAAAAAAATATATAAAATCAGCAGATACCTGAGAGAATACCTGCAGGCATACGGAAGAGACCAACAGAGCGGAATTCAGTATGAAGATCTTACCCGGTACTCTTCTTCAATTCCCCTGTACGATCATCTTGGAACCGATACCCTCTGGGAAACCGTCTTTTACCCCGAAAGTGAAGCGAAAAATATTCATGATGAGCTGAAAATGATCTATGCCATTTTAAAGGCAAACGGCGACGTGTCGGTGATCGAACACCTCTATGTTGACAGGATAGATATCTGCATCTACGGCAATACAAAGCCTTTCAGAGTAAGGATCGTGAACAGGATCAATGATCTTTTCGATTATTATTATGTGAAAATCGCTGATGCCTCGAGAATATATGGCCTGGAACTGGAACATCTGCTTTCCCCCAATAAGATCAGTTTTTTCGTTGACAGGGATACCCTGATCGAAGAACATATTCAGGGCATTCCAGGGGAGGATTTCATCAAATTCTACCTGAAGGATGAACGTTTGAATGAAATAAGGTTAGCCAAGGAATTTGTTAAATTCAATGAACGCTGCCTGGTCAGGTTACTTGGTGATATGCATGCCAATAATTTTGTCATAGAAGTGATCCCGGATTTTGACGAAACCCACTACCGTATCCGGGCATTGGATTTTGATCAGCAATCCTATGAAGGAAGGCGGGCTATTTATATGCCCCAATTTTTCAAACAGAACAATCCGATCATCAGGCTCGGGCTCAAACATATGGAACCTACACTGGAATTACAGTACCGGAGGGAGGAAAGATCCCTGATCGCAACCAGGATCAAATCAGCGGGGATCCACCTGAATGCACTGATCAATGCCATGATCAGGGATGATATAGCCCCTGCGGAAAATGTTGACAGCCTGAAAAAAGAACTTGCACAGCTTTATATGGATGATGAATTCCTCGAATGTAAAAATATGGGGGAAGTGGTAAAAGTCAGCCTGAAAATGGTCTTCAAACGTCCGTTACGGAGCCGTGATGATCTCGGGAAAAGTAAATAATTCAATATTCTAATTAAAAAATTTCAATAGTATGTTTACCGGAATTGTTGAAGGAATGGGGAAGATAAAGGAAATCAGGAAGGAAGGTTCCAATTATGTCTTTTATATGCATGCGGATTTTATACAGGAATTAAAGGTCAATCAGAGTTTATCCCACAACGGAGTATGCCTTACGGTCACAGAAGTTGGCGGTGATTTTTATACGGTAACCGCTGTTGACGAAACCTTGAAAAAATCCAATCTGGGCGATCTTAAGACAGGTGATCCTGTAAACCTTGAAAGGGCCATGTCGACGGATTACCGCTTCGACGGACACATCGTACAGGGTCATGTGGATCAGGCAGGGATCTGTACCGGCATAGTGACCCTGGAAGGGAGCTGGTTGTTTGATTTTGAATATGACCAGAAGGCAACCGGGAATTTTCTGGTTGAAAAAGGTTCTGTTTGTATAAACGGTGTCAGTTTGACAGCCTCTGATGGGGAAGAAGTTAAAGTCCGGGGTACGATCATCCCACATACCTGGAATGTCACCAATTTTCAGTTCATAAGG
>JAGTVG010000387.1 GCA_018224645.1 Cyclobacteriaceae bacterium | reverse complement strand
CGGAAGGGCTGTAAAGCCTGTGCTGTTAATCGCATCATTATTCTGCATGGACCAGTGTGTATTTCCCACTTCCTTCAGTTTGCTGGCTACAGAATCACCCAGGTAATCGTGAAGTGTTTCCCATTCATCTGCCGTGGGCACATGCCATCCTGCCGGACAAAGTTTCCTTGTGTCAACGGTATACCAGTTATAAAGTGCACCATAGACATCCTTGTACCGGGTTTCATCATTTTCGTACCAGCTTAACCCAGAAGTCTCCAGATCACTCCATTCGACAATGTCTGTCACTTCGGGCACCGGAGTGCCATCATTCAGGCTGGTAGTTTTCAGGTTTTTGCCCAGCCATTCCTGGTCACCAATGGTTATGGTAGTGTAAACATTCCCATCGGCATCCGTCGGTGCACCATTCATATCGTCATCGTCATCCGTGCAGCTGATGCCAGAGATAAGAAGTGCCGTTAGGGTAAATTGAATCAGCCCAGATTTCTGAAATGTTTTCATGAGGCTATAGATTTAAAATATTTGAAAGCCAATGCAGACAAAGATACAAAGTATAAGTTCATCATCCTCATGCAATCTTACCGAGTGATTGGCATGAGGATGATGACTGGTTAAAATCCAATTTCAAGATCCGAAAATTTATTATTTTTAACATTTCAATATTTTTTACCTGACTTCCCCGAATTGTCCCTACTTGTCGACCCGCTGACTCGACCCGCTGACTCGATCTGACTCGTCCCGTTGACTCGTCCCGTTGACTCGTACTACGACTTAAGTCGTAGTACGAGGATTTGTTCCACCCCGGATTTAAGTAAAAAACGTATCAGATTTCGTGTTTTTTGGTGAAAAAATGAGTGAATTTGATAGATTTTCTTCTCCGGCCTAAAAGAGGCCATCGATGTTCCGTGTATTTTCGCCCTTTTCCCTTAACTTTTTCATCGGATGTTATAATCCCTGTAACCAGCGCAACAGCAGCGTATCATGCAGGGTATAATGCTGATCCTGATAAATGACGAATTCTTTTTTAACCAGTGCCTGCAGCGCTGCACTCACCGAACTTGCAGCGCCTAATCCATGCTGCGCCAGGAAATGCTGTGACATCGGACTTTCAACTTTTTCCTCCCTGGCTATCGCCAACATCAATTTCCATTGGAAGGCGGTGAATAATTGCTGATAGGAGGAAAAGAGAGGGATTTCCTGCTGAATGATCTCACCAAAAACTTCTGTTACCAGATCATCTTCCACCTTTTCTGTCTTTCCATAAAGTTTGTTACAGACAAGCTGAACATAATAGGTTTGTTGTCTAGTCCAGCCAAAAATCCGTTCCAGCTGTGGCGGATCGATTCGTTTTCCACCTTTCCGGAAGTGGGACAAAATAAACCTGGCATAGACTTCTGGGAGAAGCGGGTCGAGCTGACGGATCTGGGCACTCCGGTAGAAAGGACGGGATTCCTCACTGAATATGGAAAGCATCATGTGCCTGTGACTTCCACAAAAAATAAAACGCAGCATTGGAAAATCCTGCATCCAGGTCCGGAAGGTGGCCTCTGCATTGGATTCCTTATAAGTACTCACCTGCTGAAATTCATCAATGCATATAATGACCGGCTTTTTCCTTTCAGCCAGAAATTCCCCGATGGCCTCCAGCGAGCCGGATACGGATTGTCCCCTGGTCATACCGAAGGTGATCTGGGGCGTACCGTTCAGGGGATCAAATCCTACCGTGGCGCCGATGGATCCGATCAGCTTTTTTAATGCTGTGCCCAATCCTTTCTCAAGGCCGCCAAACCGGTTAAGAATTGCCTGGGCGGTACGTTTGTTCGCTTCAGCCAGATTCACCGTTCCCAGAAGGTCCACAAAAACTCCATCAGCTGTTTTTTCTTTTTGGAGTTTGTAGAAAAAATGCCTGACCAGGGCGGTTTTACCCATTCTTCTCCAGGAATACAATACACTGTTCCGTTCATTGAGAAACTGTTCACGGAGCCAGGCCAGTTCCTCCTCCCGGTCACAAAAGTAGGAGGGACTATGATACCCTGTCACGATAAAAGGATTGGATGGTTTTCTCATTTCAAATATTTCGTTACGTAAGTTTCGTAACGAAATATACGGAACAATATCAGTTATTGCAAATGTGTATGAAAATGTATGGCCGGTATTGCATACATATCCTTCCATCATTCAGGGATGCGGCATTTTAAAATGGGAATTATACGAGCACTACCTTCTTGCAAATAGGTTTTTGGTGAAAGAGGAACTTTTCGTACAGATCTTTTTTTACCATGAATACAATTTAAAAAAATCAACTGTTCTTTGGATAATTTTATCAGATATGAGTTTATCCGACCCCATAATGAATGGAACTTAAAAAAGCTGAATTTTTGCTTCCTGGCAGGCTTTAACCATATTTTCCGGCCATACATTGGCTTGTACCTCTCCGATATGCGCTTTCCTCAGGTAAAACATGGCGAGCCGCGATTGTCCGATCCCGCCACCGATGGAAAGTGGCAATTCCCCCTGTATCAATTTCTGGTGAAATTCAAGACTGATCCTGTCGGTGGTATTGGTCAACCGAAGCTGTTCGAGCAGGGATTCCCTTTTTACACGTATCCCCATCGAAGAAATCTCAAAGGATGCTTCCAGGACCGGGTTCCAGAGAATTATATCCCCGTTCATTCCATGATATCCATCCAGTGTGGGAGTGATCCAGTCATCATAATCCGGAGCACGGCCATCGTGTCTCTGACCGTCCTTTAACACTCCGCCAATTCCGATCACAAAAATGGCCCCGTGTTCCCTCACATACCTGGTCTCACGTTCCCTGGGCGTAAGGTCAGGATAAAGCTCCAGTAAATCTTCACTGTGAACAAAGGTAATGTGATCTGGCAATACGGGCCTGATTTCAGGGTAATTTTCAAACACAACAAATTCTGTCCTTTTGATCACCTCATAGATCTTTTTAACCGTAGTTTTAAGGAAATCCAGGTTCCGTTGTTTTTCAGAGATCACCATTTCCCAGTCCCATTGATCCACATAAAGTGAATGGATATTATCCATTTCTTCATCAGGCCTGATGGCATTCATATCCGTATAGATCCCGAAACCCTGGGCAATTTTCAGATTCGCAAGGGCTATTCTTTTCCATTTGGCAAGTGAATTCACCACCTCAACCTCCTGATCGCCGATATCCTTGACGGGGAAAGTTACCTTTCTTTCAAATCCGTTCAGATCATCGTTGATCCCGGTACCCTTGAGCACGAATAAGGGGGCAGTTATGCGAAGCAACCTGAGTTCAGAGGATAAAAACCGCTGAAAAGTGTCCTTTACCAGTTTTATGGCCAATTCCGTCTGGTGAAGATCCAGGATACTTTGATAATTCTGAGGTATAAAGAGTTTCATGGAATTATTTGATCATTGATCATGTTTAAAAGATTTCCGGCAGCAAGTTCAGCCGTTGCCCTTCGTAAACAACAAATTTTTGTTTTTTTACACCGATATCTGTAAAATAAATAAAATATCCGATCAAATTTACAATCAGATCTGTAAAAAGATTGATTTTTTTCAACATATGATCTGAAAACCCTCATCAGGAACAATTTTTATTCAATTCAATTGTAAAATTGATAATCAGTCCTGATCATAAATAAGGTTTCAGGATTGAATGAAACTCTACACCCGGATCAGCGGGAAATCCCTGTTCGGATCAGGCCGCTAAAAAACAGAATAGATAAAATGATAGGTCAAAATCCCGGAGACCACCAGCTTGGCGGCGGTTCCTGTTAAAAATCCCACGAATGATCCGAAACTTGCTCGCAAAGCATCCTTCGAAGATTTTCCGCTGATGAGTTCTCCCAGTAAAGCACCGGCAAAAGGTCCGATAATGATACCCAGTGGCGGGAAAAAAAAGAGACCAACCAATAACCCAGCGACACTTCCATATACACCCATCCTGCTTCCACCGTATTTTTTTGTTCCATAGATGGGTAAGAGATAATCGAGCAGGCTTACCAAGAGGGTTATTATGCCCCATATAACTAAAAATTTAATGGTAAACGGATTTTCCCCCGGCTTGAGTTGCTGCAGCAGGACACCCAGGTAACTGAGTGGCGGGCCAGGCAGTGCGGGAAGGAAACAGCCGAGCAGGCCTGCTAAAATCAGTATAAATCCAATGATGATGATAATGACCTCCATCAGTTTAGCCGGGTATCAATAAAACACATTCAATGAAAGTAAGAAAACATCTTTTACGGCTTAATTTTCCAACCCTGTCCTTGAATAATTTATTCCTTCAGATTTATATAACATGGCCAGTTTTTTAATCCTTTGCCGGAAACCAGGCCAGCTTTTTCGTTCCGGGGAGGTCCATGCGATTTCAGATAATGCCGCAATTCTGGGAAATACCATATATTCGACCTGTTCAGGTGTAGCCATATATTCCGTCCACACATTAGCCTGAACTCCTAAAATATGGCTGGTCTCCTCCTCATTTAAAGACGCTGGAACCGGGTTATAACCATATACTTTCGCAAGCGGCAGGAAGCCACCGATCGCGAGGGGTTCGTTTTGATTTTCCGCCTGGTAATAATCAAAATAACAATATTCCGTTGGTGTCATGACGACATCATGCCCCGCTTTTGCTGCCTGAATGCCGCCCTCTTCACCCCTCCAGGACATAACGGCTGCATTGGGAGCCAGTCCTCCCTCAAGGATCTCATCCCAGCCGATTAACCGTTTCCCGCGTGATGCCAGGAAGGAATCGATTCGCTGGATAAACCAGCTTTGTAAACCATGCTCATCCCGGATTCCCAGGGCCTTCATTTTCTGCTGAATCCTTACCGATTCAGCCCACTGATCCTTGACCGCCTCATCTCCACCAATATGGACAAATTCACCCGGAAACAGTGAGGTCACCTCGGCAAGGACATTTTTAATGAATTCAAAGGAAGATTCCTCGATATTAAAAATGTATGGAGATATTCCCCAGATCTTTCTTACTTCTACCGGCTCACCCGTCACACCCAATTCAGGATAAGCAGCAATGGCCGCCTGTGCATGACCCGGAAGTTCAATTTCAGGGACAATCGTGATGCATCTTTCGCCGGCATACTGAACAATTTCCCTGATTTCCTGTTGTGTATAATATCCGCCATACCTGTTTCCGTCAAATTGCTGCGGTTGGTCTTCGAAGTGACCGACTAATGTTTCATTCCGCCAGGCACCGATCTTCGTAAGTTTCGGGTATTTTTTGATTTCGATCCGCCATCCCTGATCATCCGTCAAATGCCAATGGAACATGTTCAGCTTGTGCATGGCCATGTAATCGAGGTATTTTTTAATAAAATCGACCGGCATAAAATGCCTGCTTACATCCAGATGCAGTCCCCGCCACGAAAAACGGGGATGATCAAAAATTTCGACCCCGCTGATCTCAATGGCAGATTGTGATTTTTCAGCAGGCAGGATCTGGCGAAGCGTTTGTATTCCGTAAAATATCCCTTTCTCCGTTTCTCCTTCGATCAGTATCTGTTTTTTGTCGATCATTAAATGGTATCCTTCCTTACCAAGATCAAGTTCATTATTCAGTAGCAGGATGATCTGTGGATCATTGCCGGTCACATCGGATACCTCAAGCCTTGCACTGATGGTATTGATCACCAATCCATTCAGAAATTTTACCATGCCTTCAAGGAAGGGCCGGTCTTCCGGTTTAATGCAGATCCTGGTATGGTTTTCAAGATAAAAAACAACATTGATTTCCCTGGATGAATCAGGAAGCGGGATTACGGAAATAATATCAGTTTGATTATTCATGGCAGTTTCACCTTTCCTTGTACAGGAATAGATCAGGATGCATGCTAGAATCAACAGAATCAACCTCTTCAAAATGTCTGCGCCGTTATTCATTCAACTTCCTGTTTAAAGTCATCCAATCAAAAATACCGATGGAACGAAATGATCATGCTTCTATTGATTGTTCCTCATCGAAAATAAGGGATACTCACCTTTCGGAATAAGCCACCTGATAAAAATATAAATTTTTTCGTTCAAATATTTTGTTTTCCGGGCGGAAATAATCCTGTTAAAATGTAAAAAAGAAACTTAAAAACGTATTTCAGGAAAGAACCACAGCCATGGGGACATTCGCCACTTCAACAGTGAACAATGGTAAAGGCCGGCAGCAGAATGTTGCCAAGGCCGAATTCAGAATAAAAAGTTAATGTGGAAGCAATAAATGCTGCGAGACCGACCAGAATATACCCCTTCATGCATCAGAGTCCGCCAACGTATTTAAATTTTTTGTGCACAGGTTCCTTTTTGCAATTCGGATAAAGAATCTCAACGAATTTCTGTGTATATACCGCCCCATGATGTTTCTGTTCGGCACCCTCACTTTCAAAGACCATAAAATGGAGAAACTTGAATTCATTTTCTTCATCCTGTAACGATATATAAATGGGTGTTCCCGGCTCCGATACATGTACAGTGCGTACAAATTGATCGATGGCGTCCTTCACAACATTCAATTTCCCGTTCTTGACGACGAATTCAGCTGTCCTGGCAATCATATTCTTCATTTTATCTATATTTTGAAAATAAATATTTCCGCCCTACTGATAGAGTTCGATTTAAATTAATGTTTTTTATTTTAATATACTTTATCAATTGATTATTTTATCTCAAACTGAAATATTTTGTACCGGTCTTTGGAGAGTTATACAGTTTCTCCGCATAGCATGAAAGTCCGGATCAGGAAATATATATCTCAGGAATGATCGATCATGGAACATATAATCGCCCTTATCACTGATTTCGGGTTGAGAAACCATTTTGCGGGAACCATGAAGGGTGTAATTCTTTCCATTGATCCCGGGATCAGCATAGTAGATATCACCCATCAGGTCCAGCCTCAGAATATTCTCGAAGCTGCCTATATCCTCGCCGACAGCCTGCCGTACTGGCCTGCAGAAACGATTTTTGTGGCCGTTGTGGATCCCGGCGTAGGCACTGAAAGAAGGTCGCTGGTGGTGAAAACCGGAACGGGCCATCAAATCCTTTGTCCTGATAATGGAGTATTGACAATCGTCGAACAGGAGTACGGACTGATCAATATATACGAAATTTCCCGTCACAATCGTTTGCCCGGAACGGAGGCATATTTCACCTTTCACGGAAGGGATATATATGCTTACAATGCGGGAAGACTTGCCACAGGGAAGATCCTTCCTTCAGACCTGGGTCCGCAGGTAAGAGATCCCATCATTAAGTTACCCATTGAGAAACCGGAGATCCATGGAGAAAGTATTACCGGAAATATCATAAAAGTTGAAGATCCTTTCGGGAACCTCTGTACCAATATTCCGGCAGGATTGTTATCGGAATTATCCATAGAATATGGGGATCAACTGGATTATACAATGATAGAAACTGCTGAAAAACATCAGACCGGAAAACTCCCGTTCGTAAAAACCTTCGGGGAAGTTGCCGTAAAACAAGCCCTGGCATATATGGATTCCTCAGGCAGGCTTGGTTTTGCAGTAAATCAGGGTAATTTCAGCAATTTTTTTAATATGAAGGCAGGATTGCTTCTGCAGGTAAAACTTACAAAATCCATTAGTTAAAGAGGATTGGGCCTGATGCCAGGCGCCATATCCAACAGGTCAATAGCTGATGTTCCCGGGGAACAGGTAAATCGCCAGGCAATAAACCGGTTGGATTCACAATAAAAATCCCCAGGTGGGACAGCCGTAAGACCTGATACATTCATCAAAATGTATTTATGACCGGGAGAAGTTTCCTGAGCCCGTGTCGAGGTGACGGAAAAAATAAACAGGATCATAACAACGAGAATCGTAAGTATTTTAAGATCGAAATACCGGCGGTGTAAATTTATTGGATACATTTTTATACCAGATGATGGTTTTTAGAATTGGAACAAAAAGAATGCCATTTCGTCAGGGATCATATCAAGGATGTTCACGGTTTACAGGGATATCCGGAAATTGAGTTAATAAATGTTAAAAATTGGGTCAAATAAATAATATTTCCGTCTTTTATAGGGTTAAGGTTAAATTTACTCAAGATGAAAAAGGCATATTCAACGATCGTACTTGTGTTAGGAATCGGCCTGGTTGGATTCCTGTTTGCACAACAATCCGGCGGATCCCACGGGGATCCCGCCAGGGACAATCAAAATTCCGGGACTTTTATCCAGGATCAGAAAGAACCTGATGAGGCAGGGGAAATTAACAGGATGGATTCTTCCCATTCCCTGGCCTGGTTTGAACACGTGGTCATCCCGGAGGATTTTCAGGACCGGTTGACAGAAATTTTCAGAAACCTTGAGGAAAATTTTGCAGTCCTGTACGGCGATTCTACTTCATTGCCGGAGGGGATTCAGCGATTTTTCAATGAAAATCTTCAACGGAAGCTGGAACATTTCCATGCTGAAATTCTTAACGGGCATTTTCTTGAAAGGCTTGATGAGAGTCTGGAGAAACTGCATGATCAGGATTTCAGGCTCCAATGGGATCAGGATTTCAATCGTCAATTGCGTGAAAACCTGGAAAATATGCAGGAAAGATTGGAAGAGCTGGATCAGCGGCTGCAGGAGAATGGAAGGTGCGGGAAAGCGATTTAGATAGTTCAGGAACCTCTATCCTGCATCCCACCCTGTTGCGCGTTCAAAATCAGATAATACATGTGAGTGACTGTCCGGAATTATTTCAGCATTCCATTGGTTTTTGTATATTTGTCTATCTCAATTTTTTAAATGGCCGTCAGATGTCTGGAAGGACCGCTGTAATAATTTTT
>JAGTVG010000386.1 GCA_018224645.1 Cyclobacteriaceae bacterium | reverse complement strand
TCCCTCCACCAGGAAAAAAAGGCAGAAGACATGATAGGCGCTCGTTTGTCATTCAGGAGGAATCCCGATAAAAAGGGATACGATCCTTTAGTGATGTTGATTCTGCAATGATTTATCAGGTTTCCTCCTGAAGGACAACATCCCATAATCCCACCTTCCTGTCATTCAGGAGGAACCCCGATAAAAGGTATACGATTCTTTACTGATGTTGATTCTGCAATGATTCATCAGGTTTCCTCCTGAAGGACAACATCCCATAAACCCACACTACTTTCATTCAGAAGGAACCCCGATAAAAGGGATACGAAGCCCATAAACCACCTCGTTTGTCATTCAGGAGGAATCCCGATAAAAAGGATACGATTCTTTACTGACATTGATTCTGCAATGATTTATCAGGTTTCCTCCTGAAGGACACGCCCCCCTGTCAGATACGAAACCCATATACCATCCATTTAAATTTATGTTATTCAGTAGGATTAATTCGAAAATGTATCCGACTTTACCTGCTGTTACCTATTAAGCGGTGAATGATGTTCATGGGTTATTTTCCAGGCACCCTCTACTTTTACAAATACCAAGGTAGTTGATCCCCAGATTTGAAGAACATCATCTCCAATTGTCGGACGAAAATCTGCGTGGAAGGTAACGACTGCTACGTCACCAAAAACATTGATTTTTAAATCACCAAGATTATAGTCGAAGCCGGAGATGGCACCGACAAATCCTCTTTCATAAAGTTCGTTATCTTCAGAATTAAATCGTGTTTCACTGTCTCTGAATTCAGTGAACTTTGAACCATAGATATGATAGGAGATGAGCTTATCGGCATCTTTTTCCTGAATGCTTTTAAATATACCGTCCAGCACCGCTTTTATCTCTGCCTTGGCTTCAGGAAATTCATTGTTAATGAGATCGATTGATGCTTCTTCGGCTGAATTCAAATCCTCTTTTTTGTCACAACTTGTGATCATTATACTTAAGATAATAATCGACAGAAATGTAAATTTTGTTTTCATGATATTAAAGGTTTTAAAATGTTTGTATTTGTTTAAGAGTCCTGATTTTTTCCCGGTTAACTATTCTGATTTACATGAAGGACAGGCTTGTTTTTGCCAATTTTTTTTCATGCCGGTTAACAAAGTTATCGGCAAACAGGGGGGGATTCCACCGTTTTTAATTCAATGACTATAAATTTTAATTCATTAAAGAGTTTAGGAGGGATATTTCCGCAATCTAAATTGCAATGCGGGAAGGTTTGATACCAAATCTTTCGTGGAAGCATTTAGAAAAGTAAGAGGGGCTGTTGTAACCCACTTCCAGAGCTATTTCGGACAAGTTATATTTTTTTTCTCTAATCAGGGAAAGAGCTTTGTTCAGGCGTATTTCACGTATAAAACTAACCGGGGAACGCCCTGTAATCGCTATTACCTTTCTATATAATTGTGGCTGGCTGACACCCATGTCCTGGCTGAGAAAATTAACCCCGAATGTATGATCGGAAATTCTATCATCAGCAATGTCTAAAAAATTATCCAGGAATTCCTGCTCTGAAGGTTTAATTGTTCTTAAGTGTATATGTCTTTTGACAATCTCATTGGTATCACAGAGTTCTTCAAACAACCTGGAAGTAATAATTTCTTTATCTCCCGCGATCAGGCACAATCTTTTACTCATCTGGATTGCCTTTACAAAAAATCCTTCCTTTTCTGTAAGTGGCTGGCCCACACTAATACCCATATTGAATGAGATATCATATTTTTTTGATCCATCTCGGGTATGATCCAAAAATTCCGTTTGGATCTTATGGGCGCATCTAAGCGCTTTCTCCGGTGTTTCAAACACGGCAATGATGTTATCAAAGCCCCCTGTCCTAATTTCTTTACCATCGGTTTCACCAATGATTTGAAGGGCTTTACTTTTCGGTCTTTTTGGAAGCCTAAGCTGGTCGAAGTCAATCCAATCAGAAATCCCGGTATTAGCAATGATATTCAGGGTAAGAATATATCGATATCCTGTATCGATCTCCCCATCCTGATGTCTTACCAGTCCATGATCCACTTTCTGTTTTTCGCCCATGAAAATATCATACATTCCACCCTCCACTTCAACGATCTGGCATGCTGTAAATCCATTGGCCTCGCGATGTGTGGCGGCACAGGATTCTTTGTCAGGGCCTTCCATGAGGCAATAGACGGTACCCATCTCTTCATTAAACCAGTATTGGTGGTAGGTAACCCCATATTTTTTCTGGACTGCCAGATCAGCCAAATGGGCTTTTCTGGTATCTTCCACGGATATTTCACCAACAAAATGAATGTCCATATATAATGGCATAGTGGTAATTTTAAGAAGGATAACCTATAAATGTAGTGAAAATATCGGATAATCGAGCACTTCCGGTCATTTAGATTTCTCTTTGGGTGCTTTGGTTACCTTTGAAGCTGGAAATATTCCTTCAAGTTCCCCAACCGGAGCAAGGTTTAGCCAGGAATTGGGTACGGGGTCACTTGTGCCCATCCCAATTTGCCGACACGCGCCTCCCGGCACGTGACAATTACTGATTCAAATAAGGGCACAAGTCGCACCTGCGTATCAGATATCATTGCAGAAGATAGATTGGTCCTGGCGCCAATCAGTGTCCATTTGAATTTAAGTGACCAATCGTTAATTCTGATCGATTTTTTTAAAAATATTGCCCAAGTTGAGTATATTATGATAATGAGGCAAAATCAATATAGAAAATGGAGGCCATTAAATCAGCCTGCCAGGAAATCCAGACTGCCCTATACTGATCGTAAAACTGCCAGCACCAGAAGGGGAAAGAATTTCAGAAAAAGCTCTTTAATCAAGGGTGCACAAAGCCGGTTAAAACAGTTCCGGCAGGCCTCTGTATTAACCATTGCCCTGACCGGATTTCTTATGCTTTTAATAACCTCGCCGGAAGGTGGTTATTCCCAGGATACAATTCCAACGGAAATTTCAAATAATGAAATTTCGAATCCTCATGCACCAGGGGAAGAAGCGGATGCAGTTTCCGGAAATGGTTCAGACAATGAACAGGCCACCGATGAAGCGATTAATGCCTTGCAGAATTTGTGGAATAACTTTATTTATAATTATCCAAAAATACTCATTGCCCTCGGGTGTCTGTTTCTGGCCTGGCTCTTATCGAAGTTAATCAGGTTAATTCTCCGGCATACGCTCAAACGGGTTTCGAGTTCGGAGGGGATTATTACAATATTTGTTATTTCCATCTGGCTGTTGGCAGTGGGAGTTGCTTTCAGTGTGGTAGCCGGGGATATAAGGGCGCTTGTTGGTTCCTTTGGTTTGATCGGACTGGCATTATCCTGGGCACTTCAGACACCCATTGAGAGTTTTACCGGCTGGCTTTTGAATTCCTTCCGCGGGTATTATAGGGTGGGTGACCGGATCAGGGTTGGGGAAGTTTTTGGTGATGTGTATAAAATAGATTTTCTGGCAACCACCGTCTGGGAGATAGGCTCTCCCTATCAGCTTGGGTATGTCGGTGCGGAACAGCCTACCGGCCGCCTGGTCACATTCCCGAATAATGAAATTCTTACCGGGACAGTCATAAACCTTACGGGAGATTTTCCTTTTGTCTGGGATGAAGTTGTCATGGCCGTAGCAAATGAATCTGATATCAGGATGGCCATGAAGGTGATGGAGAAGACAGCAATGGATGTGATTGGTGAATACATGATCAAGCCCGCATCAGAATATTCAAGAATTCTGAAAAAGGCGAAGTTAACGGAACATGTGCCGGAAAAACCACAGGTTTTCGTTTCCCCGGCTGAATCAGGGACCGAGGTTATCATCAGGTACCTGGTAGGGGCACGTGAACGCAGAAAATGGAAAACCGAGCTCCTGTTGCGGATCACTGACGAAATCAATAAAATTGAATACCGCAATAAAATCCTGCCGGTATATCCCCGTCAACAACTGCAGTTTATAGATCCTGACGGTGTTTCCGTCCGGATCCATCCGGGTGATGAGGAGCAGTAGAACTATTTATTGCCCTCAGTTGCCCCTGCGGGCGCACGTCTACCGCCTTTTTTAAAAGCTCATTCTTGTCTTCCAGTTCCAAAGCCTGTCTGCGAATGATCTTCTTCAGCCTTTCATTCTCTTCACGCAAGGCCCTCACTTCCGGGTCTAACCGGTAGTACTGTGTCAGCAATGCATCCATACCCTTCTGATCAAAAGCATGCTTCCAGCGATAACATAAAAGTCATCTAATCCATCCGGATCAGAAATTTTTATAGGGTTATTTTGAGCATAACGATATGGAGTTAAATCATAAGCTTCTTCTGAAATGGGATCAACCACCCACCACCTGCCAACACTCGCATCATACATCCTTGCCCCGTAATCATACCAATCCAGATCTAACTCATCCTGCAACTCCTTCCCATTATAGGTAAACTTATTCTCCGGCTCCAGCACATTCTCATACCCCTTCTCAGCCATTTCCATTCCAAACGGATAATATTCATTCACCTGGAGGATCGGCCGGGTAAGGGACACGTTCATTTCATCAAAAAGGATCAATTTGATGGTATTACTGCTCTCGTTGCTTAAATATACATAAATATATCCCGGCTCGGTTATCGAAATATCGGGAACAATGTACTTCTGCATTACGCCGGAGGAGGTTGGAACTGTCTTCAAAAATCCACCGGAGAGGTAATTCAGGTTCTTGTCAAAAACCAGGTAATTAATAAATGCTGCCGGTTTTGTGGATCCTTGTGATCCTCCAAGACCAATGGCCGTTATTCCATCACTTATGGCCTCATAGATAGCCCCGGATTCTCCACCTGCTCCATAGACTCCCCCAAATGCAGGGGATTTGAACATCAAAGGATATTTTAAACAATGTGCTTATTGGATCCGTAAAAAATGTATTTTGAAGCACCCCTTTCAAAAATGCACGTATTATATAGATCACACTATGAAAGATAGCCTGGTTTTGTGTGTAGGCTACGTGTTTAGAGTAGTCTTGTAAAGAGGCTAATATTCTTTTGGCTCTTGCTTAACATGCCTGATCCGGAGTATTCTGATTTCTTTATCAGTAAATCGGTAAGCTATTCGGTAACTGTGAGTTTCAAAGGCACGGTAATTTCCTTGATTATTACGTTTAAACTTATCAGTAGGATATTTTTCAGGCTTCTGCTTGAGTTTCTCAAGTCTAGTTAATATAGCTTCTTCCACGCGTTCGGCCTGAAGATATGATTCTTCGCTTATCCTTTTAAGTGCCTGTGTTAAATATTTTGAAGGTCTTTTATTCCAGACTATTTCTCTTTCCATGAACGAATTTCTTTCACAGCCTGTTCGTGGGTTAAATATTCACCAGCATCAATTTCAGCATCCGCTTCATCCAATTCCTTATTGTATTGTTCGATACTGATCCTTCCCTCTTTTTCTTTCAACCCGTAATCAACCAGATGTTTGATCGCCTGGATAAGCGACAGGTCATTTATCTGTTTCAACCGTTTGATCAATTCTGTTTTTTCTGCCTGAAGATCCATGGTGTGTATGTTATTCCTTTTACAAAGAAACGATTTTACAACTTAAATTACTTATTCCGGTGGAAGATTTCTCAAAGAATGATTCACAATTATGAACGGGAATGCCCCGGTTCTGTTACGCTTCATCGTCGCGATCCCTGAGGGTGGAATGCCAGATCGAAAACCTTTCCTGCTGTGCAGGATGGGCTTTTCAATTTCCAAGGTAAAGGATTGCGTCCGGCCTCCGGCCGGATGGCGATCTTTGCGGTTGAATATTTTTAAGTCAAAAGCCACTATTAGCAATGAGTAAGGTAGTTATATTTTAACCCGGGATTGCCCCGATAAAGATCTGGGTTAGCGAAGGGCCAGGATAAAGCGTAAGCTCCCTCACCCTCAAGTAAAAAAAGCCAGGTAGTTTGCCAATGAATGATTCATAATACGAACCGGAT
>JAGTVG010000385.1 GCA_018224645.1 Cyclobacteriaceae bacterium | reverse complement strand
CTGCGGCCGCATCACTTCAAGGTGTTCATGAATCCATACGTGAATGAAACCCATTATGTGGTTGAAGTAATGTATAAAAAACCCTACAAGATTCCCTACCCTGATCCTTTCCCGGTGATACAGACATCCGTTTACCGTGATCTGATCTATCTTTTTGTCAGGATCGCCGAACGGTTCCCGAAGAGCATTCCCTGGCTGATCAAGAACCTTGGGAATGCAGTGTTGCCGGAAGTCAATGAAACCACAACGGGAACACATGCCGAGACATTCTGGGATGCTCCCTACCTGGGCCCTGCATTTGCCTGTTCGTTCGGTGTGGACCATGCCGACACTTCCAAGGCCCTGAGCGTTCTTTCGAAGCTGGCCAGGGATGAAGGGCCATTCCCCGGGATCTTTGGCATGCGGTTTATCAGGAGATCCGAAGCGACGCTGGCATTCTCGAAATTCCCAATGACCTGTATGATTGAAATTGACGGGGCATTATGGAGAAAATCCAGAAAACTCATGAGCGTTACGGAATTTTCCCGAAGGATGATCGAGGTTTTACAGGCCAGCAATATACCTTTTACGATACACTGGGGGAAAAACAGCGACTGGGCATTCCCGGGACTTGTGGAACATATGTATGGTGAAAATGCTGTCACCTGGCGGAAATTCAGGAGCGCACTGCTTTCTCCGGAAATGATGAATGTTTTTTCCAATGGTTTCCTGGAGAAAACCGGATTGTCCGAAAGGATCGAGCCTGCGGATGGGGGATTGATCGTTTCCTTATAGATAAAACCGCTATTATACTTCGGAATTTATGGAAAGCTGGCACCAGGCCACGAAGGAGTAGAGGAAGCAATGCAGGCGTTCTATGCTGAGCAGTAGATGTTGGTGATGCACACAGGAAGTAGCAATCTTGTAATCAATCAAAAGAACTATTAATATTTATATAAAAACCCAAATCTGGACAATTTCAATATATTAAATTGAGTAACTTTATATCTTTCAGCATCTTTATTTACGGCTGCGAATTAATCAGGAAATATCCAGGTTAATATTGATATAAAAGCTTCTGAAATGGACAGATATTTAGTTAAAACGAACTGTATCGATTATGCTATGATATTTATGAAAAGACGGCAGATAACGAAATCAAATCATTGATATTTGATCTATACGAGCACGAAAAGAACCTTGAAAATCCGGAAATATATATATTTCCGGATTAACTTTTTTGGACCAGCCTATGGATTTTTCCCGGAGGAAACCATGGATGTCTCTTCATAAGTAATATATTTTGACGGAAGATTTGATTTTTTTTTATTAAATAACAAATCGTATCTTATGATGAACGCTCTTAAATTAATCAGGACCCGCTGGGTATTCCTGATTTTTATTTTTATGATGGTATTCAGCTGCAATGAAAGATCTTTACAGGAGATCGAGCCATCCGGATTTACTTCCCCGCCCGATTCAGTGAGAATTTATGCATGGTGGCACTGGATGGTCAATGCCATATCACGTGAGGGTATTACCAGGGATCTGGAGGCGATGAAGGAACAGGGCATAGCAGGAGCCACGATCCTGAATGTCGGAGATATTATGGAAGAAAAGGATTATGGTGTACCACAGGTCATTTTTGGTTCGGACGAATGGTTTGGGATGTTTCACTGGGCGCTTCAGGAGGCCGAGAGGCTGGGAATTACGATCGGGGCACATAACTGTGATGGATGGAGTACAAGCGGAGGGCCCTGGATCACTCCGGAAACATCCATGAAATCGATCATCTGGAGTAAATCGATTCTGCAAGGGAGTAAGCCTGTTGATACCCTGCTGTTAAAACCTTCCGGCAGGATGGATTATTATGAGGATGTGGCGGTGATCGCATACCGCATTACCGGAACTCCCAATTCGTTTCAGCAGGAAAATCCGCACATCTCATTGAATGACATGGAAGTAAGGAGCCTTTACGATGGCAGCCCCGTGAGCGGCATAGAGATTCAAAAAAATGAAAATGTTCTGATTGAATTCAGCAGCCCATTCCCTGCCGGAAAACTGCTGATCCATCCAAGGGTGGTGTTCAGCTGGTCGGAAGTGGAAAACATCGGCTGTGATTTTTCATTGTCTGCATCAGATGACGGTAAAAATTTCAGGCCGGTAGTAAGTTTCAGGACAACGGGAGTCAATAAGAACCAGGAAGTTTCCATTCCTCACACGGAAGCGCGGTTTTATTCCCTGAAATTTGAAAACTCCTCTGAAAGCTCCATCGAGATCACGGAGCTTGAATTACTGGGATCAAATGAGAATCCATTATATAATCCGGCCATTGCCCATCATATGGATAAAATCGTTTCCTCAAAACCCATCGGTGGTTCTTCCATGTTTGAAACCAGTGGCGGGGAAGGCATCAGAATTCTGGACCGTAATGAAATTATGGATGTCACAGACCACTTATCCGCTGAGGGCCGGTTCACCTGGGAGCCTCCGGATGGGACCTGGGAAGTCATCCGTTTCGGTTATACCACAACAGGGGCCATGAACCTTCCCCCAACCGAGGCAGGCCGGGGACTCGAATGTGATAAAATGGATACAGCGGCACTCAACCTTCATTTCAACAGTTTCCCGGCAAAACTGATCGAAACCGCCGGATCATTAACAGAAAATACATTCCGGTATCTCTTTATTGACAGCTGGGAATGCGGTTATCAGAACTGGACGAAAAATTTCCCGTCGGAATTTGAAAGAAGGAGGGGTTACAGCATTCTGCCCTGGATCCCGGTACTGTCCGGAGAGATCATCGAAAACAATCAGGTAACAGAGGCATTTCTTCATGATTTCCGTCTGACCATCGGGGAACTCATCGAAGCTTATTATTATCAGCATTTTGCCCGGCTTTGTAAGGCAAATGGTCTGGAATTTCATGCCGAGGTCATTTACGGCGGGGAAAATTATCCTCCCCTGAAAGTACTGAGGTCGAACCAGTATGTTGACCTTCCCATGTTTGAATTCTGGACAAATCCCGATGCGAACGGCATGGTTCGCAATAATCCGGTTGAAAATACCGGTTATGTGACTTCAGCCGAGGCAGGTCAGCTTTACGGGAAAAAGATCATCCCTGCGGAAGCCTATACCGGATATGCCTATTACAGCGAAGCTCCCTGGGACCTGAAACCATTCGGTGACCGGGCTTTCTGCAGAGGGATCAACCGCATGGTACTGCACAGTTATGTGCATCAGCCAACTGAAAAAAAACCGGGAATGACACTCGGCTGGTTTGCCAACCATTTCAACCGGCACAATACGTGGTGGCCGCACCTCGAAGGGTGGACGACTTTTCAGGCAAGGGTGCAGTACCTGTTGCAGCAGGGAATTCCGGTTTCTGATATTCTGTACCTTGAAGGAGACAGGATGCCACAGTATCAGCCCG
>JAGTVG010000384.1 GCA_018224645.1 Cyclobacteriaceae bacterium | reverse complement strand
TGCATCAGGATCTAAAGGCAAGTGTTTTTCTTACCGCCGGCGAGCTGGAAGGGGAAAGTATGATCAGCCAGGTTAAAAAAATGGGAGAACGTTTGTCATCAAGGGGTTATCCAGGTCTTAAACTTGACATCCAGGTCTTTCAGAATGAAGATCACCGGTCCTGCATAGGGGCAGCCTATATGCGTGCCTTTCATTTACTCTGTACAGGCAGATGATGCAGATGGCATCTTAACCTGCACGGAAGTTCACATTTCAGTCCTTTCACCGTGATCAGAAATAATTGCCGGTAACCAGCATATACCCCAGGATGGCCAGGATGGCCACAGGACAGACATATTTCACAAGCAGCGTCCATACCCTTTTCAGCCTGAAATTGTTGCCGTATAATTCTATCTCATGCAACGCCGGTTTAATGCCCCATGAATAGCCGACAAAAACAGCGATCAGGAAGGCCCCGATCACAAGGGCGTAATTGGCAAAGACGATCACGATAAAATCCATAAAACCGATACCGAAAAAGGGAAGTTTTGATAACCATCCTGAGGCCCCCAGGGATAGGGCCGAAGGGATTGCGAGCAACAGGATAATAGAGGCAGCCAAAAGTGTTGCTTTTTTTCTTGACCAGCCCCGTTCATCCACGAAATACGCAACAGGGATCTCAAGCAACGATATGGTGGTCGTAAGGGCAGCAAGGGTCAGCAGCAGAAAAATACTTGCGCCAAACAGAATACCGCCCGGCATTTTTATGATCAGCGAAGGCAGGGTGACAAAGATCAATCCGGGACCACCTTCCGGGTCTCCACCCATGGCGAATAATGCAGGGAAAATGATCAGCCCGGCAAGGATGGCGATCATTGTATCAAAAGCAGCGATGTACCCTGCCGATGATACCAGTTTTTCCTTTCTTGATAAATAACTGCCATAGGTCATCATGCCCCCGCCGCCAAGACTCAGGGAAAAAAGCGCCTGCCCAAGGGCCTGAATGAAGGTGGAAACGGAAAGATTGTCAAAGTTCGGTTTCAGGTAGAATTCGAGACCTTTTAATGATCCCTTCAGGGTTACGGATCTGAAAACAAGCAGGATCAGCAGAACGACCAGGACCGGCATGAAAATTTTCGACCATTTTTCAATCCCTTTTGATACGCCATTGATCACGATAACTGAGGTGATCACAATGAACAGAACCGAAAGTCCAATGGTATTGAATGGGTTAGCTGAAAACCTGGCAAAGATCTCCCCTGATTGGGAAACTCCATGAATACCACTGAACTTCCCGGAAAGAATCAGGAAAAAATATCCAATGGTGAATCCTGCGATAACCGTGTAAAAGGATAATATGAGAGTTCCCGTCATTACACCAAGCCCACCTGCGAGTTTCCAGTATCCACCGGGTTTCAGTTTCCTGAATGCCCCATAGGGATTTTTGCGTGTATTCCTGCCGATCGTAAGTTCCGAGATCATAATGGGCAGGCCGATGACAAGGATGAAAAAAATATAAATCATAACAAAGGCGGCGCCTCCGTTTTCCCCGGTCACATAAGGAAACCGCCAGATATTTCCTAGTCCGATCGCTGATCCCGCGGCAGCGAAAATAAAACCTATTTTGGAGGTCCAGAGCCCCCTTGTGCTGTCTTTATCGAGCATCGTACGCAATAAAAATTTATGTCAGTTGTTCCGGATATTTATCATCGTGTGGATCATAAAACCGGGAATTATTTAGCATTAATCCGGTTGATCTCCAAATCAATTGGTGTTCAACCCGGAATAACCGAACGATCAATCAGGAAAAACCGGGGAAAATATAGGGAATATATCGATCCGGGCAAATATTAAGACAGGAACATTTCATATATTTAATATTCGTCCCTCTTATTTTAATTTATAATGAATGGACATGACAAAACTTCTGATTTTCCTGAAGAAACTGAGAATATTTCCTAATTTGGTCATGCCTGGATGGCAAATATGAGATAACAAAATGTTCATCCTTTATCATTTTTAATTTTAATTTATGGAAAGCTGTATGTTAACCCATTGGATCAGGGTGAAAATGATGAAAAATATTCAAATTTTTCTTATCGTATTCCTGACAATTCTCTTTGTTCAGGCATATCCCGGGTATTCACAGAAACAGCAGGAAATAGAATTGATGCCGCTGGCAGAATTCAACATCCAGGCCCCTGTGGGTAAATTGCGTGCAATCCCGGTTCAGCTCAACAGTAAAACAAGAGGTATCCTGCTGGCTTATTCGGCCGACAAGGAAATTGATCCGTGGATTGAAATGTTCTACCCCCCGACAGACCGGATGAAAATCGCAGTATATTCGATTGAAGGGCAAAAGATATGGGAAAGGGAACTTGGAAAGGGCGTGATCAACGGGATCTGGTTTACACCGGTGTATGCCTTCGATATGGACCAGGACGGTACGGATGAAATTTACTATGTCAACAACATTGATTCTGTCCATATTTTAAGCTATGAGGGATTGAGGCTGGCAGCCATCGATGGTTCAACCGGAAAAGATCTGGGTTCCTGGCCCTGGAAAAGGGTGGAACAGGGATCCCTGAGCCATACCTTCAGAAATTTCATCATGGGCGGATATGTCCATGGGAAACCTGTCCTGATCACTGCGCAGGGAACTTACGCCAGCATGGGTATCCAGGTCTGGAACCCCGGCATGAACCAACGTTGGGAACTGCTGATCGGGAAGGATGAACCGGGCCCTCGTGGAAGCCATATGTCGCCTGTTATCGATATCAATTCAGATGGGGTTGACGATTTATTGTGGGGTGAACGTTGTATCGAACTTGACCGCGGGAAATATCTTTTTATTGCTGACAGGGATGTCTATTCCGGTCATTCCGATGTGATCCAGCCTACCCTTCACTGGCCTGACAACCGCTGGTACATTTTCACCTGCCGGGAAACCGGTGACCAGGGTCAGATCAAACCCAGGGTAGTGATGTTCGATGAAGGAGGAAACCGGGTCTGGCACGACCTGGAAACAGGTCATATGGATATGGGGTGGACTGCACATACCGGTCCGGAGGATAAGACGGTTGCCTTCACCATCAGCCGTGGAAAAAAAGTGGCAGGTCCCGATGGTTTTTTCCGCCTGGATGTGGTGGAATATGCTTATGAGGCTTTTTCGGGAAATCCGGTGAACCTGCCATTCAGTGCTTATAATACGGTCCCTGTTGATCTTAATGGGGATGGTTTCCATGAATTCGCTTCCGCCCTGGATGAACAATCGGACAAAAAAATATATGATCATCAGGGCAGGGTGATCGGAGACCTGGGGGAAAAAGCTTATCTGGCCATGGCCTCGAAGTTTCTGGATCGTCCGGGAGAACAAATCCTCTGTTATTATCCCGATGGCAGGATTGTTATCTGGGGGGATAAAAATGCAGTGGATTCCCCAAGGGCTGTAAAAAGATATCAACATCCATACTACAGACAGTGTCAGCGGCTTACCGGAACAGGGTATAACCTGGTGAATCTGGGTGGATTATAACCTTCTTTTTCAATGGAAATTCTTCCCATGGATTGTTTTAAAAGCCGGCAGGTTATTGATTCACTTGATCGAATTATTTAAATTGACGATATCATTCATTTTTTAACTCATTTCATCATGAAAAATCCGGAAAATAAAACAGGATCAGAAAATAAAACGAAGACCGTATTTAACCGTCGGGAATTTGTCAAAAAAACCAGTGCCGGTATGGCCGGTGTGGCTGCCCTGGCACATTTCCCTTACATCACGAGCCATGCTGCTCCCGACGATAAGATCATCGTGGGTGTTGTAGGATGTGGTGGAAGGGGTACCGGTGCTGCCCTTGATGTGATGAAAGCAGCTACCAATATCATTTACCCCCTGGAAGGATATCATACCGAGGATGCTGAGGACGGGGCACAGGTGACAGCACAGGGGATCGAGGTGATGGCCCTTGCCGACGTATTTCCTGACCGTTTAAAAAATTGTAAGGCCCAACTTGAAAAGGTGGGGATACAGGTGCAGGATAAATACTGTTTTACAGGATTTGATGCTTATCGGAAACTGCTGGAAATACCTCAGATCAATTATGTGATCCTGACAACCCCTCCCCATTTCAGGCCGATGCACCTGCGGGCGGCTGTCGAGGCAGGAAAAAATGTTTTTATTGAAAAACCGGCTGCCGTGGATGCGCCAGGCGTACGGTCAATTATCGAATCAGGGGATATTGCCAGGCAGAAAGGATTGGCCATTGGCGCAGGCACCAATCGCCGAAGGGACAATCTTACCAGGCAGATCATCTCCAGAATCCATGAAGGTGATATCGGCCAGGTTAAGGCATTGTATACTGAATTCCTGATCGGGGAATTATGGTCTGTAGACAGGGAACCGGGTTGGAGTGACATGGAATACCAGCTGAGGAACTGGCTTTACTATACCTATCTCGGAGGTGATCTGATCGTTGAACAGTTTATTCATACCCTGGATGTGATGAACTGGATAGTCGGGGCAAATCCTGTCAAAGCGGTAGGACTGGGAGGGCGTCAGGTCAGGACAGATCCGAAATTCGGCAACATTTTCGATCATATATCAGTCCAGTATGAATATCCCGGCGGGGTGATTGGTTTTTGCCAGGACAGGCAGATCAATGGATGTGTCAACCGTGTAAGGGATCTGATCATCGGGTCCACCGGAAGGGCAATTATGGGATATCCTACGCATATTCAATACGATGACGGCAGAAGCTGGAGACCGAGGGAAGACCGGAATAATGCATATCAGCTCGAGCATGAGGAACTGATCAGAAGTATCAGGGAGGGAAATCCCCTCAATGAGGCCCGGCAGGTAGCGGAAGCCACGCTGACGGCCATTATGGGAAGGGAAGCTGCCTACAGCGGCCAGGAAATTACGTGGGAGGATGCCATGAATTCCATGCAGAATTTTGAATTGAAAGAGTATAAATTAGGCGAAATGCCCATGCCACCCGTCGCTATGCCCGGAAAATATAAATTTGTTTAATTATATTTTCGGATTATTTTTAAAATATGAATATAGCTGTTGGGATTTACATGTTTGTACATGGCTTTGCGCATATTGTTGGTTTTCTGATTTCCTGGAAATTAATTAACGATAAAGATACCCCCTATAAGACGACTATTCTCGGCGGGAAATTTGACATGGGAGATAACGGCATCCGCATACTTGGGATTTTATGGCTTCTCACCGGTATTGCATTCTTCATTCTCTCCTATGGCGTGATCACTTTATCTTACTGGTGGAATGTGTATACCTTCTTTGTCATCGGTTTTTCACTGATGTTGAGCATTCTTGCCATTCCTGATACGGTGTATGGGATCCTGGCAAACATTCTATTGCTGCTGTTTCTTTGGTATGCCCCGACAGCAGGGTGGATCTCATGACAGCTTTTTTTATTTCATAGGAATAAGTTTTCCGGCATCATGGGGCAGATGCGGGAATGGCCGCTTTCGGTCGTGGAATTTTCCGGTTAAAACTATTTTTTAAAGATAAAGAAAACGGCCAGGACCAGGAATAAAAAGCCGATGACATGGTTGAGTCTGAAGGTTTCATTCCGGAAAAAAACGAAGGAGAAGATCATGAAGACAAGGAGCGTTATCACCTCCTGGATGACTTTCAGTTCTACAAGGGCAAATGGGCCCCCATTTTCCCGGAAGCCCAGCCGGTTGGCTGGTACCTGGAAACAATATTCAAAAAAAGCGAGGCTCCAGCTGATCAGGATCACTGAAAATATGCCGATGTTCTGGAGAAATGAAACTTCCTTGAATTTCAAATGACCGTACCAGGCGAGTGTCATGAAGGAATTGGAAAGAATCAATAAACCAATGGTGTAAAATGTTTTCATACATCAAAATTAAAACCAGCAAAAGTGGTTTTTTTTTATTGATTTTATCGGTAATGGGAAAAATATTTTTAATTCCTGGAACCGAAATTCACGTTCTTGATTTAACAAAATTGACGATTGCCTGGACCAGCTCCTTCATGACAGGAAGATCCGGTTTATTGTATGTGGCCAGATTCTGCTGCCGGTCAGCATCGGCACGTTTCAGGATATGATTCATGCCTTCTATAATCTCCAGATCAACATTCTTGCTTGAATAAAGCAATTCAAAAGCATTCTGCGGTTCAACCTGGATATCGGTCGTCCCATGTATGATCAGAACAGGGATATTCAGCTTCCCGATCTCAACCCTCGGGGAATAGTGGAACCATGAAATGAGATAAGGCTGTATCGACGGCCTTAATAAAGCATTGTAGGTTGGATCAATGTCTTCCACCGTTTTCCCCGCAGCCAGGCTGTCGAGTACCGGATAAATGTATTTTCTTACAGCCTCCGGCTGACTTTTAAGCTGATTTCTGATAAGCCTGTCAGCCGGTTCCGCAGGACCGGAAATGGAAATAAAACCGGAGGGCTTTACCTCCTGACTGGCCAGCATGCCAATCAATGATCCTTCACTGTGCCCTGCCACGATCACCCTGCTGAACCTGTCATCCCGCTGCAGCAGGCTGATCCATCCGGCGACATCTTTTACATAATTTTCAAACCTGAGATCTTTTTCACGGATACCGGCCTGACTGCTGGCGCCAATTCCCCGTTTATCATACCGCAGGGTGGCTACCTGAAAATTATACAACGCATCGGCCAGAAACTTAAGATGGTTATTTGTCATTCCTGGATTGTTGCCGTTCCGGTCGGTAGGTCCGGACCCGCCAATTAAAATAACCACCGGTACTTTTTTCTGAACAGCCGGTATAAGGAGTAATCCGGAAATCTCTCCGGTGGGAGTGGATAATATTACCGTATCCCCATGCATGGTGCCACTGCCATCCTGTCCCAATGAATCCTGCACCGGTGAATGGAACGATAGGGTAATTATGGTAAAAAAGATTAAATATATATTTTTCATGAATTCAACTCCATTTTTGGAATTTACTCATCCCTCATGATTTTTCATAAGAATGGCAGGAATTATTCCGGATGGGTTTAATGACCAGATAAAAAACCAACCCATTTCTCCGGAAAATGTGAAGAATCCGGCTTTGTGATGCTTTCGGGTATTTTATTCTACAGAAACTTATTGATTTCCTCAGGAATAATCCCATAATCCTGGCTAACGTGTCCGCTATCTGTCTGATAAACAGATGATAAGGTCTATCTGACATTCTTGGATCGAATTTTGATAATTTCATTTTTTAAGAATAGAATTGTTCAGGGTTTAAATGATATCATTTATCTTCTGAAATCCGGATCGGTAGAAAAAAGGCTTCTGATAAGCACCTGAATAAAAATTAAAACCGGAAAGAAATAAAACTTATGATAAAGAAAAGGTTGAGAGGTTATGATAAAAGATGAATTGATCTATCGTTCAACGTGAAAGACCCGGATTAAGAATGCCGGGTTTTTTGTTTTCTCAGCTTATTGCATATGGGAACTCGTGTAATCCTTATCTTTTGATTCGGATTACATCTGGAGCAGAATTTTCATGTTTTCCCGTTTTTACGAAATCATTTACAGCCCGGGTTGAGTATTCTTCAAGGAATTCAACAATCTCTCCAATGGTGAGATTATAACGCTTATTCTGTTGATATACCTTGTTAATGCCTTTTCTGAGCAGGAAATCAAAAACATTTTCCATCCGTTTAAAAAATTTGTTGATCAATGATTACCAAAATAAGAAATATTTTCGAGGATTATGCTTTTCGCCACATGATTTATATCAATTTAATATTGTTTTAAATTGGATTTACGATAAAAATCCGGAATTATGAAGGATGAAACCCTGAAAAAAGTTAATTCCGGGAATCATTGATTCACACCTCATTTACATAATTGTTTTTAACGCTTGTGAAAATCGACCCGGCTTTAAAATTTCCCTGGGATTCTATCTATCCAAACGGAAAAAGTATATGGGTGATTTTTCCTTTTTTTCGAACCGTAAGAAATCCTCCAGTACCCGGTTGGAATATTCATCAAGAAATTCAACCATTTCTCTGATCGTCAGATTGTACCGTTTGGATGGCTGGTAAACTTTTTTAAAGCCTTTACTTTGTAAAAATTCATTAGCTGTTTCCATCATAACAAAAATTTAAATTCATAACTGCTTAACAAAACTCCCATTGAATTGTGATTTTTTCAATGTCGGGTTAATAAATGAAAAAATATTATTAAATCCAATCTTTTTTGCCTAATTATTCGCAACATTTAAAATTTCAGGGAGCTTTATGCTGCGGCGATTGGTTCCGCAATATCCTCTTTCATACACATTAATCTGATTGTTTATACGGTAAATTCAGAATAAGTAACGCATACGGTATAATTCCTGACCGACAGGCTGGGTTACTTTTATCCCGCTTTTCCATTAATGATGATTGTGGATAGTACAGTGAAGCGGTAGACCGGAAAATTAATGGATAGTATGGGCAATCAGTCGCGTACCGCCGACATTCAGAATCTATTTCTATCATTGCCATGGAAACGGACATAAAAAAGATATTACAGAGAAGCCTGATCACCGTATTCAGCATAATTCTGATTTTAATATTAAACGCCTATCTTGAATACCGGTATGAGTTGCTTTCAGAAAAGACCGTGAGATCCCGTATCATAAATGAATACAGCATGACTGATTTAAAATACGCCTGGGATCAATATATACCCGTTTCTTCAAATCGGGTACAGGAAAAGATGCCCAATATGAAGGATGATCCTTGATCGTCAACGTTCCCTTATGAAGGATCTTTCAGGCCCGATGAACGCCCATGTTGGTTAAACACCCATGGGGTTAACATCACGTACTTATCACGATGAACGGAAGACGGTAAAATTATGATTATTTGGGAATGGACCTTGCTTCATGTCTGGAATCCATCAGTGTTTCGTACCGGACCGGAATATTTTTTCTCACCCAGTTTTGATAATTTCCATCATAGCCGGTTTTTTCCTGAAGAACCTTTATCCTTTTCCCGATGGACTCGGACACATTTTCCGGAAGTGATTGCCGTCTTCCTATCCTGTCGATGATCCTGTCCATATCCCTGTCCACATTTTTTGTCGTTTGCCGGTGCCATTCCTGGTATTCACGATGTTGCCATTCAAGAAAGTTTTCAGCGATACCGGAGGAAATTTCCCGGCTGTGTTTAACGGATTCATTGATGTTTCCCTTGCCTGTCACGGCATTGCCAATGGCAAAAACATTGTCGAATCCATCGATCAGACAGGTTTCAGGATTCGATATGCTGAAGACATTGCCAAGGGCTGGAATCCCGTCGATCTTTTCAGGAATGCTTCCGATGGAAGAAATGGTCAGAGGCGCTTCAACCTTAAGGAATTCGCCAGGAACAGGAGCCACCCCTTCCTTTCCAACCCGGGTTTTCTGGAAAATAATGCCATTCAACTGCCCGCCGTCAATGATTTTAGCCACCGGGATACAACAGGGAACGAATCTGAAAAGATACTTTTTCTGAAAATTATCAAGGATTTTCTGCCTGACCATTTCAGCCTTGGAAAGCAGTTCGGGTGTGTTCACAGGCATGGGGGACAGCGGCATGTCAATTGCCCTGCGGCGGTAATAAAGGGTACAGCCTTTCAATCCCAGGTCATCCATGGTCAGACCCAGTGTATCCAACGTTCTATCGATCCCCTTTTTTTCGATCTCAAAAAGATCGGGTTGAATGCCCCGTTTCGTGAGTGCATCACCCACGGTTTCGAGCATCAGGATCTTGACCACATCCAGGGAGGCAAGTCCCCCGCCGATCACAATGGCATTGTCACTTATCCGGAATTCGGGGCCATGATAGCCGGGTTCATGATGGTGATTGAACCAGATAACAAACGGATTCTGGTAATAAAGTCCCTTTCCCAGATAATCATCGATCCCATCTATGGGCAGGGGGCGGTCACGCCAGGCTCCCGTAGCAAGAATGATGGCGGAAAATCCCCACTGCCGGATTTCTTCAAATGAAACATCCTTTCCCAGGCTTACCCCGGGCACATAGGATACATTGGGATGATCGATCTTTTCATCGATCTTCTGTTCCTCCTGATCCCGTAGTTTATGGTGCCATTTAGGAAGGCCATCTTCAATTTTTCCATAGGGAAGATGCGCCTGATCAAATACGACCACCCTGAATCCTTTGGTAGAAAGCTGAAAGGCTGCTTCGGAACCGGCCACAGCACCTCCGAATATTGCCACAATATGATTTCCTGAGATATGATTGTCCATGTTTTATATGGTGTAAAAACGATCCCGGCTTATATTTTCATTTAAAGCAGATCCAGTCTGAATTGGACCGGATCGGCACCTGGTTCCATGGCCACCTCGTCCAGGAAACTCTGTTCAGCAAAGGCAAGGAAATTGGTAATCAGTGCATGCCATGCCCCGGTGGTGATTTTACTTTCCAGGTTATGTGATCCCGCAGTAACCATAATATGGAAGCATCAGGATCCATATCCACAATTTCGGATTTTCCGTTGACAAGAAGGATAAATGATGCCATATTTTTTATGTTTTGGTTTCCGGAAAACCTTTAATGTAAGAATTTTCATTTATTTACACAATATACGGCGCATAGAAATTTGAATTAAATGACATTAAGAAAGGTCACACAAGGGGGCATATTGCAGGAAAATCATTTCCCCTTTCTTCTGATCAGTTTGTCTTCTATCCGCCCGATCAGCATGTTGATGATGAGGATGAATACGGAAACCCCTGAGGCCAGGATATATTGATGCAAGGGCCACAGCGATCCCGATACCTGTTGAAAAAAAAATGGTGGCGGCGGTTGTGAGGAACTTGATCTTATATTCCCTTTCGATCTGTAAAACGGTTCCGGCACCGATGAAACTTACCCCGACAACGATCGCCTGGATGATACGTATCGGATCCGCACTGACATATTGTGTCAGGCCCTGTTCATTAAAATAGAAGACAATGACCCCTCCCAGCAAAACAAGCAGGGCAGATGCACCTCCAACGATCATATTGGTCCGCAACCCGGCTGGTTTTTGATAGGTTTCCCTTTCGAATCCAATGATCCCACACAGGAAGGCAGCCAGCATCACATGAACCAGTATGGTCAGTTCTTCATTCATCACAATAATTTTTAGGTATTTTTATAATCAAAAAGGATCCCTGTGAATATCATATCTATTAGTCAACCTGATCATTATCACAGCCAGGTGGATTAAATTCACCGGTTTTCTGATCCGATTTGTAAAAAGGTAGTTATTTTCCCTCAATAACACAATCAAAGCTGGTGCATGTTTTACAGGAAGGCTCCAAGTGGCTTAATAATGAAGGCACTATGAACTCAATTTCAATTGATCAGATTCACCTGCAACCACAGGAAATTTCAGGTAATAGAGATGAATATCTGCTTGTCAATAGGTTTTTCTGCAAATTCTGCTCCAGAAACTACTGATTTATTCATTCATCGCCGGAACTATTTAAAAATAATCAAATCCCTCTGGTGCTCAAGGAATTCCATTGTTTCATTCAGTGCTTCCGTTCCAATAGATCACCAGGTTGTGGGTACTTCTTCCGGCAGCGATAATATCATTTTTCCCATTCATGT
>JAGTVG010000383.1 GCA_018224645.1 Cyclobacteriaceae bacterium | reverse complement strand
CGGCATGGTCGATGAAATTCTCAACGATAAGGATAATTCCAGAAGGCATTTATTCGAAGAGGCGGCTGGAATTTCAAAATTCAGAATAAGAAAAAAAGAAACTGTACGAAAACTCGAGGCAACCGATATGGACCTTGAACGTGTCGAGGATCTGCTGTATGAGATACAGAAAAACATGAGGTCACTGGAAAGGCAGGCAAAACAGACCGAGCGGTATTTTAAATTAAAGGATGAATACAAATCATTAAGCATACAGCTTGCCCGTGCCACCCTCCGGCGGCAATCTGACCAGCTGCACAGAATCAATGAACAGATCACCAATGAAAACGATAAAAAAACAAAGTTATCGGCACAGCAGAATGAAAAAGAAGCCGGGATTGAGCAAGCCAAAAAAGACCTGATTGAAAGAGAAAAAAGGTTGTCAGTCAAACAAAGGGAGTTGAATGAACATGTGTCGAAGATCCGCCAGATAGAAAGTGACAGGAAGATCAAGAATGAAAAATTAAAATACCTGGAAGATAGGATCCGGAATCTGAACGACCAGATCGAGCAGGATAAAAAAAGCAATGACAGGGCTTCGTTCAGCATTCAGAGTTTAAAGCAGGAAAAAACAGCAGCTGAAGGAACTTTTAAAGAGATTCAATCCAAACTGAAGACCCTGGAGGAGGAGCGTTTGGAAGAGAAAAACCGTACAGAGCAGATACAGTCGGAAGTGGATGCCATGAACGAGGTATACAAGGTGAAACGCGAAGACGTATTCCAGCTTAATAAATCTCTTGAAATAAAGGAGATTCAACTTTCAACCATGAAACTGGAACTTGAAAAAACCACTTCAGATTCCACCGAACAATCTGAAAGCCTGGTATCCTTTGAAAAGAAGATCCTGGAAACCAGGGCTGCACTTGATGAAAAAACGAATAACCTGGCCGCGATTAAAATCCAGGAAGAGCAACATCATTCAAGAATTGAATCCACACAGAAAACCATTGAAGTGATCCGTGATGAGATGGCAGATATCAACCGCAAACTGGATTCACGAAGGAATGAATTTAATCTTACAAAATCCCTGGTTGATAATCTCGAGGGATTTCCGGAAGCGATCCGTTTTCTTAAAAAACAGAAAGAATGGGGAAAGAACGCACCCCTTTTTTCCGATATATTAACGACAGAGGAAAAATTTCGCATTGCCATTGAAAATTTCCTCGAACCCCTGATGAATTATTATGTGGTGGAATCCGAAGCGGATGCTTTCAGGGCAGTGAATTTACTCAGTGATGCTTCCAAGGGGAAAGCCCATTTTTTCGTTTTGGATTCATTTGAGAAATTTTCTCCATCCCCGGTCAAGTTTTTCGATAATGCCACTCCTGCCACAGAAATTGTCGAATACGAACCCAAATACGGGAAGCTGATCAGTCATATCCTGGACAATGTATATCTGGTGAACGGTCCGTTAAATGATCTTCCCCATGATCCCGAATCGATCTTTATCACAACGAACGGGAAATTCACAAAACGGCGGCACAGTATTTCAGGCGGATCAGTTGGCCTTTTTGAAGGGAAAAGGATCGGCAGGGCCAAAAACCTCGAGAAGCTTGAAAAGGAAATAAAAAAACTGGACAAAAAACTCGACCTGGTGGTCCGTGAATTTCAGGATAAACAACTCGAACTTGATAAATTAAAAAGGTCAACCAGGAAGGATCTCATTGAACAGTTACAGCATGAGATCAACCAACTGAATGAAAGTTATATCTCACTGAAAACACGCCAGGAACAATTTACCAGCATCTTGTCCAGCCAATCGGTGAAAAAGGAAGATATTCTCGAAAGGATCGTCCAGTTAAATGATGAAATAGAGCAATTAAAACCCCTGGTCGATGGAGAACAACTGGCTCTTAACGATCTATCAGTCAAAATAACAAATCTCCAGGCCGAGTATAAAAATCAACAGGAAATTTTATCCATTAAATCGAATGCTTATAATCAGGAAAATATACATCTGCATCAGCAGCAGAACATCCTCAACAGCATCAATCAGGAAATTGGCTTCAAGGTAAGTGCTTTTGAAAATTCGAAAGAGCGAATTGAAAAGAATCAGCAGGAGCTTGTAAACACCGAAATCGGGATCAGGGATCTGCTGACCTGGAACAAATCCGGAGATGATGAACTCGTCCAGAAGTATGATCAGAGGGATTCGTTTGAAAAATCATTGAATGAAGCTGAAAAGGATTATTATGCCATCAGGGGACATATCGATGACCTTGAAAACCAGGTAAGGGAGTTACAAAAACAAAAGGAAAATATTGATATCCTGCTGATCGAATTGAGGGAGAAACTGAATGATCTTAAACTTGAGTTGAACAGCATCAAGGAAAGATTATCCATAGAATTCAATATAAAACTGGAAGATATCACGGAGGAACCCACCGATCAGCCAGATGAAACTACCGGAGAAATTGAAGTAAAGGTTAATGCCGCCAAGGACAAGATGGAAAGAATCGGCCCCATCAATCCCATGGCCATGGAAGCCTATGATGAAATTAAAACGCGGCATGATTTTATTGCGGATCAGAAGGAGGATCTGGTTAAAGCCAAGGAATCATTGAAAAGTACGATGGATGAGATTGACTTTGCAGCCAGGGCGAGTTTTAAAGAAGCCTTCGGGATCATCAAGAATAATTTTATCAATGTATTCAGGACATTGTTTGGTGAAGAGGACGACTGTGACCTTGTATTGACCCTGCCTGACGACCCATTAAATTCAGGGATCGAAATCATTGCAAAACCAAAGGGAAAAAAACCTCTGACCATAAACCAGCTATCCGGAGGCGAAAAAACCCTCACGGCTACGTCCCTCCTGTTTGCCATCTATCTGATGAAACCCGCACCCTTCTGTATTTTTGATGAAGTTGATGCCCCGCTCGATGATGCCAATCTCGATAAATTCAACCGGATCATCAGGAAATTCTCTGAAGATTCGCAGTTCATCATTGTAACCCACAATAAACGCACCATGACCACGACAGATATCATTTACGGGATCACCATGATTGAACAGGGAATATCAAAAGTCGTGCCTGTCGATTTAAGGGAACTCGAAGTTTGATATAAAATATCAAAACGGGTAAGCTCTCCTGCAGATAGAATCATCAGGAGATCTCCTGAATTTCGGCCGCTACAACTCCGATCGTGCCTGAGTACTTGGGCCGGAAGATCACCGGGATTAAAAATTTCAGAATAATCGGACTTAATCCGACTTGGGTGTATATTTTTGTTCCCGGAATTTATCATCAAGAACAAAGCAATGCTGAATAAAACTAATCCCACCCATACAAAAAGCTGGAAAAAGCTTGAACAACATTTTAATAAGATCAGGGACCATCACATGGTTGAAATGTTTCGTCAGGATGAAAACAGATTCAATAAGTTTTCCATCCAGTTTGAAGATATGCTTCTTGATTTTTCCAAAAACAGGATTTATGATGAGACCATTGAACTATTGATAGATATGGCCGGGGAACTCAATCTGAAGGAAGCCATTGAATCAATGTTTACCGGTGAAAAAATAAATCTTACAGAACGAAGGGCAGTACTTCATGTTGCCCTGAGAAACCGGAATAATGACCCGATCTATGTGGAGGGGAAGGATGTGATGCCGGATATCAACAAAGTTCTTGATAAAATGAAAAAATTTTCAGACAAGGTAATTGATGGGAGCTGGAAAGGATATACAGGCAAAAGGATTACGGATATTGTCAACATTGGAATAGGGGGGTCAGCACTGGGACCCCTGATGGTCACTGAAGCACTGAAACCGTATCATATTCCCCATCTGAATATTCATTTCGTCTCCAATGTGGATGGATCCCAGATTTCGGAAACGATTTCCGGATTGAATCCGGAGACTTCCCTTTTTCTTATTTCTTCAAAGACATTCACAACCCAGGAAACCATGACCAACGCACATTCTGCAAGGGACTGGTTTTTGAAGTCTGCAGGAGATAAATCCTATATCAGAAAACATTTTGTCGCTATTTCCACGAACAGGGAAGCCGTTAAAGCATTCGGGATCGATCCTGAAAATATGTTCGAGTTCTGGAACTGGGTTGGCGGAAGATATTCTTTATGGTCAGCCATTGGTTTATCCATCGCTCTTTCCATCGGATTTGATAAGTTCCTTGAATTACACCGGGGAGCTTATGAAATGGATCAGCATTTCCGTTACACTGATTTCAAAAAAAATATCCCGGTGATCCTGGCATTGATAGGCATCTGGTACAACAATTTTTTTCGTGCGGAAACACAAGCCATTCTCCCCTATAACCAGCACTTAGAATATTTCCCTTCCTATCTTCAACAGGGAGATATGGAAAGTAACGGTAAAAGTGTTGACCGGGCCGGAAATAAGGTCGATTATCAAACCGGCCCAGTTATCTGGGGAGAACCGGGAACCGATGGACAACATGCCTTTTACCAGCTGATCCACCAGGGCACCAAACTTATTCCCTGTGATTTTATTATTCCAGCCAACAGTGAAAATCCCATGGGGGATCATCATAAAATTTTAATCTCCAATTTTTTCGCGCAAACCGAAGCCTTAATGCAAGGCAAATCAAGAGAACAGGTCATGGATGAATTTTCAAAAGATGGTAAAAACCTGGAGGAGACCGGACATCTCATTCCCTTTAAGATTTTTAACGGGAACAAACCGACCAATTCGATCCTGTTCAGGAAATTAACACCCCAGACACTCGGCAGCCTGATTGCCATGTACGAACATAAAATATTTGTTCAGGGGGTGATCTGGAATATATTCAGTTTCGATCAATGGGGTGTTGAACTTGGCAAACAGCTGGCAAAAACCATTCTTCATGAACTTGACGGAGATGAGCCGGTCTCAACGCATGATAGTTCCACCAATAACCTGATCAATTATTATAAGAATCTCAGAAATTAAGGTTCTAAAGCGGTGGATGAGAATAACCTGTTAAGGTTATCAGATTCTGTCATTGAATTTCTGGCAAATTCTTCGTTTGTATCGATTTCCCGGACATGCATTTTGTCATTCAAACTGGTGATGATCTGATAGTGATGGTCACCCTTGGGTGATGTTAGTAAAAGTGCCGGCAATTCGTGGTCAATTTTCCACAATCCGCTCTGTCTAGTCTGATCCTGATTAATCCTGATAAAAAAACCATCATTTCTCAGGATCAGCTTATAATTATTTTCAAAAGCAAAATTGTTATTTACGGTTCGCGGAGAAATTTCTGCAATTTCAAGATGTTTTTCAGTAGCCGCCGTTTTTTGTGACGACGGTGATTCCCAGTTAAAATACAGGGTCCAGGCAACGACCTGAAAAACAATAAAAGAGATGAATCTAAGCCTCATATCAAATATATCCAGATAGCCAGTTTTTGTATGGTTGAATTCCCAGCATTCGCAAAAATGATCAAAATTTATGTTATTTCACAAAGTCGTTCATAATCTTTGACATCATTTTCTGAATTATTAACAATTTCCGACAGCTTATTATGCCTTGACCATGAATCAGCTCAAAAAATTTTAACAAAATCTATACCATTTTCATTGTCGTGCGCAAAGTTGAAAAAATATTTATAATACATGCAGGAAATGCCCAATTTTTTTAATCGAAACATTACCCGTGTAAGATTAAGGCGTGATCATCGTATATTACCCTGTTTCGAAAATTATCCCCATGAATTAAAATAAATTGGGCAGGATGATTTATATCTACCGGGGCATTCAACACAGGTGTTTCTTCTGGTACAGGGGAATATTATAGCCCGGAAAATCCGGCCTTGTTAGGAATTGACTCCTGGATACCTGGATCATCTCATGTACCTTTTGGTTGATTTATCAATAAAATTAATTCACGGCAAGCATCATAAGTTCCCTTGCATTCATACGTTACCAGCAAAAGTTAAGAAGGGCAATTTGGACTCGAAAACCATTTCATGAGGAGGATCGTGGAAAAGTTCCAGTATATAAAAGATTTTACCAAAACAGGAAAGCTCCTGTAAATCGAATGAAATTCTATAATACGATCTGATCAGGAAATTTTATTTCCTCCACCACACCGGTTCCTTTATCCAACTCTTCCCAGTTAATATTGGCAAATGATAAATGAACCATACTTCCTGCGGGAAGATTTCCCATTTCATTTTTTGATAAATGTTCACAAATGTGGGTAATGGCAGGGTTATGACCAATTATTATCACAGATTTTAATGACTCATCCAATCCATGAATCTGGTTCAACAGGGTACGGACTGAAGCTTCGTACAGTTCTTCATTTTCGATGACCTGGTAAGGGTCCAGCCTGAGCTGATCAGCGATCAACTGTGCCGTATCGAGAGCCCTTCTTGCATGACTTGTCAAAAGTTTTTCCGGAATAAGCTCCTTAAGGTAAAGGTATCTTCCTATTCTGGAAGCCTGCTGGTATCCCGATTCAGTAAGTTCCCGATCGATGTCTTTCTGCCCCGGTTCGGTTTCCCTGCTTTTGGCATGACGGATTAAAATTAAATGTCTTTTCATAAGTTATTCCTACAAATAAACATTTTATCCATCATTTATGGTATGTATCAGGGACAGAAAAAAAATTTTATTTTTTAGGATCGATGATAATCGGGTTCCCGGTCCGGGGTTTACCGGAACTGCCACCGAAAATATCTTTTAACCCCGATAACATAAATTATTTTTAAAATGGAATACCCATTGTATGTAACTTAATTATATTCAAT
>JAGTVG010000382.1 GCA_018224645.1 Cyclobacteriaceae bacterium | reverse complement strand
CCCATTCAGTGGGGCAGCTTAATGTGGGTGCCGTGGCTTCCCTGATGCTTGGGATGTATTGTTTTACCCTGCCCCATGTACCGCCACAACGGGGTAAAACTGCTGACCTGAAGGAAGTGCTGGGATTCGATGCCTTGAGATTATTCAAATCAAGGCCTTTTGCCCTGTTGATTATCGCCTCCGTGCTTACCTGTATCCCGCTGTCGTTTTATTACGGATTCACCGCCTCGTTCCTGTCGGACATCGGCATGCAATACATTCCCAACAAACTAAGCCTCGGCCAGGTTTCGGAAATATTTTTCATGCTGATCCTTCCGTTCTTCCTGGCCAGGTTCGGAGTGAAAAAAGTGTTTATTATCGGGATGGCGGCCTGGCTGTTACGGTATATCTGTTTCGCCTATGGTGATACCGGACCCGATGTATGGATGATCTATGCCGGAATCCTACTGCACGGGGTATGTTACGACTTTTTCTTCGTCACCGGGCAGATCTATGTGGATAACAAGGCACCGAATCATTTAAAAGGTTCCGCCCAGGGATTGATCACTTTTGCCACCTATGGCCTGGGGATGTTCATTGGCACCTGGTTTGCGGGCCGTACCATCGATTTTTATACCGTTGACAATATGCCGGCATGGACAAAGATCTGGCTTGTGCCGGCTTTTATTGCCGCACTGGTGCTCATCCTTTTCATATTCCTTTTCAATGAAAGGAGCAACCGAAAAAAAAAGGCTTCAACAGCCATCCCGAAAGGGGCTGCAGGAAGGGAGCGGGGGGGTTGAAATTCTCCCGGACCACTCATGCCCTGACTCCGAGTCGTGGCATGAGTGATCCGGGATTCAATTTCGTCAATCTACCCATGCCATCTCTCCCGGTCGGTGTATAGGGAATGATGACAAGGTATTTGCCGGGCCTACCTGATCTTCTGTACGATCTTACCTGATTTTTTATCCTTCAGGATCAGTTTCACCGTTCCATCGGGTATTTTTTCTTCCTTGATCAGGTAATAATCATCGTCATATTCCTTCAGCTGGGGTCCTTTCCGGATCTCTTCGCTTCCCCGCCAGATTTCCAGTTCCACCGTTTCCCATTTCTTTGTTTTCGCCGATTTATAGCAGGCATCGATGATCGCATTCACCACGTATCCGTCATAGAAATTTTCCATCGGCTGTTTGCCTTCGTCCATGGCATTGAACATGTCTGTAAACATAAAATCGTATCCGAGGGCATTCACCTCATCACCCACCGGGAATAACCATCCGGTAGCTGTTTCGGCCTTTTCAGCCACGTAATCACCTTCGCCGACTGCGGTAAACATTTCGAGACCGGTCCGCAGGAAATGATTCAGGAAGATGGTGCCTTCCACCCCCATTACCTCATCACGCAGGTCCATGCCACCCCGGAAACACCAGCTTACTTCAAATTGCCCGATGGCCCCCGAAGCATATTTGACCAATGCAATGGCGTGGTCCTCGGCGTCTATGGGTTTAACCTGTGTATCCGCCCAGCACATCACCTCGAGGGGTTTTACATCTTTCCCGATGAAATTTCTTGCGATCTCTATACAATGGCAGCCCAGGTCGACGATCGCACCGCCGCCAGACAATTCCGGATTCCAGAACCAGTCGCTGTGCGGACCGGGGTGCGTTTCCCTCGACCTTACCCATAAAATTTTACCGAGGGCCCCGTTTTTAATGGATTCACGTGCTTTCAACGTTTTGGGCGTATAGCACAGGTCTTCCAGGTATCCGTGAAAAACGCCATGTTTTTCAACCAGATCGAGCATTTCCCTGGCTTCACGGGCATTCCGACCGAGTGGTTTGGTAACGAGGATGGCTTTCCCGGCTTCAGCAGCCAGACGCACTGCCTCGAGGTGTTGAAAATTTGGAAGGGCTACAACCACCGTATCAATTTCCGGATGTGTTACAGCTTTTTTCATATCCGTGGTCCAGTTGGGAATTCCCCAGCGGTCCACCATTTTTTTAGCGCTTGATTCGCTTCGTGAATAAACCATATGAACGCGATCGGTCCGGCGATGGCCGTGCAGGGCATGTACATAAAAATCCCCGATAAAACCGCCGCCGAGCATTGCAATTTTTCTGCTTTTCATATTTTTTTATGTTTAGGTCAAAAAGTTTTTCAGTTGGAATTTTCATTTCCCGCCGGGGTAAAGAACCGGCCGGTACCCCAGGTTTTAAATTTATACATATTCCGTAAGAAAAATAAGGAATATGCAGGAGTATGCTCAGGTCAGCCGGAATTATCGAGTGAAATGATTAACCGGATACCTGCTCCCCGGGGCTTCATTTTTCAGAGACCGGGTCAGCTGATGATATCTCCCACGCTATCCAGGATATAGGTCGGCTGATAGGAAAATTTCCCGATATCTTCCTTCCTGGTGATGCCGCTGAGGACAAGCAGGGTATCGATTCCGGATTCAATGCCCGCGATGATGTCCGTATCCATGCGGTCGCCGATGATGAGTGATTCTTCGCTGTGGCAATCGATCGTTTTAATGGCATGGCGCATGATATATGGATTGGGTTTGCCGATAAAATATGCTTTTTTCCCGGTAGCGATCTCGATGGGGGCAATCAGCGCCCGTGTGGCAGGGGCGATGCCTTTTTCAACAGGACCTGAAACATCCGGGTTGGTCCCGACCAGCCTGGCACCTCTCAGAACGAGGTTGATGGCATGTTCGATCTTATCATAATTATAGTCCCGTGTTTCACTCACGACCACGTAATCCGGGTTGATGTCATTCATGGAATATCCTACGTTATAGAGGGCGTTGATCAGCCCGGATTCACCGATCACATAGGCGCTGCCTCCCGGTATCTGTTTCTGCAGGAAACTCGCGGTGGCCAATCCGCTCGTATAGAATCTTTCTTCCTTGACCTCGATGCCCAGGCGTGATAATTTTTCACCAAGTTCACGGGGGGACCTTGCGCTTGAATTGGTCAGGAACAGGAACTTTTTATCTTCCTTTTTAAGCCATTCCACAAATGGGATCACCCCTGGCAGGAGCATGTTCCCATGATAAAGTACACCATCCATATCGATGATGATTCCTTTTTTATTTCTTATTTTTTCTTTGATCAGCTCGGTCATGATTTGGATTTCCGGGTTTACCGCACAAGATTACAAATTTATTGTTAAGTTAATTTTAATAATTCAAATTTGTTGGGGTGTATTGAAACAGAATTGCCCTTTCCATTGTTAAATACTTTATACATGTTAGTCTTATAATTTTTTAATTAAAAATAATCACATTATGGATGAGTTTACCAACTACAATATGCCCAGGATAGGCGATACAGCCCCTGATTTCGAAGCAAACACCACGCAGGGAATGATCAAATTTTCTGAGTACAACAAAGGAAGCTGGGTGATCCTGTTTTCACATCCCGCTGATTTTACACCTGTCTGTACCACAGAAATGTCGGCATTTGCAGTCAATGAAGAGAAATTCGGCGAGATGGATGCAAAACTGATGGGATTGAGCATCGACAGCATTCATTCCCATATCGCCTGGGTGAACAATGTAAGGAAGAATATGGGTATCCTGATGAAATTTCCGATCATTGCGGATATCGATATGAAGGTTGCGAAATTGTATGGCATGCTGCAGCCCGGGGAAAGTGAAACTGCAGCCGTCAGGGCCGTATTTTTCATCGATCCGAAACGGAAGATCCGGTTGATCATGTATTATCCCCTGAATGTCGGCAGGAACATGGATGAAATTTTCCGTGCACTCGAGGCATTGCAGGTAACTGATAAGCATGGCGTCGCCTGCCCGTTGAACTGGAGGGCAGGGGAAAAAGTAATTGTTCCGCCGCCTAAGACAGTTGAGGCCATGGAAGAGCGGGAGAAAAGCGATTATGAAATGATCGACTTTTATCTTGCGAAGAAATCACTGTAAAAAAGTTAGGTTCGGAATTCAGTACTCATGGCATGACTTTGAGTCATGCCATGAGTACTGAATTACAAATCAGTTAAATAAATTATAATCCCGGATAAATGCCGGGATTACTGTTTTTATTCTGCAGGCAAATGAGCCAGACAAACCTTTACAGGAAAAATGCAGTTAACTGTCATATGAGTTAGAATTGAAAAGGAGGAAACAATGCTCAGATGGATTGATATAATACGTTTCGCAAAGAACGTGAATCCCGAACCCGACCAAAAAGTAAAAAAGTCAGATGATGAATGGAGGTCGCTGCTCACTCCGGAGCAATACCGGGTCACCCGTCATAAGGAGACCGAAAGACCCTTCAGTTCCGAAATGTGCAGCCTCTTTGAGCCGGGGAAGTATGCCTGCGTATGTTGTCATACCCCGTTGTTTGATTCATTGGAAAAGTTTGAGTCAGGAACTGGCTGGCCTTCGTTTACTCAGCCTCTGGAGGAAAATGTGATCGCTTATCATGAGGATCTCACCTTTGGAATGCGCAGGATAGAGACTACCTGCAATGTCTGTGAGGCTCATCTTGGCCACGTATTCCAGGATGGTCCGGAACCCAGTGGATTACGGTACTGCATCAATGCCGCGGCACTTGAAAAGGTATCCGGAAGCGATTTGAAGGCCACCTTTGGAGGAGGCTGTTTCTGGTGTACAGAAGCCATTTTCCAGCAGCTCGAGGGCGTGCTGAAGGTGGAAAGCGGATACAGTGGGGGCAAGGTTGTCAATCCCACTTACCGGGAGGTATGTTCCGGATTGACAGGTCATGCAGAGGTGGTTCAGGTCATCTTCGATCCTTCAAAGATCAGCTATGAGGATCTTGTCAGGATCCATCTTGCTACCCATGATCCCACACTGATGAACCGGCAGGGAGGGGATGTCGGTACACAGTACAGGAGCATCATACTTACCCATTCCCCTGAGCAGGAGAGATCAGCCAATGACATTATCAGGGAGATGCAGCCTTCTTTTGAGCGGAATATTGTAACCGAAGTAAAGCCGCTGGATGTTTTTTACAGGGCGGAGCAGCATCATCAGAATTATTTCCTGAACAATCCCGATGGCGGTTATTGTACTGCGGTGATATCACCCAAACTTGAAAAGTTCAGGAAGTTGTTCCATGAAAAACTGAAGAAAGGAGAGCCCGGTTGAGACAGGGTACTGTCCGGAGAAGATAAGGAAAAAAATCACAGGTGCCCTGAAGAATCCGAAATTTTATATCTGATAAGGAAACAGGATTGCTTGAGATTCATAAATGACCTAGTACAGCTGCCAACACGCCGATAAAAATCATCCCGATAATTCGTAAACAAGCCTCTTTTAACTTTGCCATTTAATTACGTAATTTCATAGATTATAATTTTCAACTGGATCGGCACGGCATTTTATCGCCCGGAACGTTGGGGGCATTAAACACGTATTAATAAGGATTTCTATGTTGCTGTACTCAATATTATAGGAGAATAATGATAAAGAAACTGATCATACCGATTTTGTTTGTTCATTCTTGGTTACTGTCATGCAGCAGGGAAGAAATAAAACCAAATTTTGTTTTTTTTCTTGTCGATGACCTTGGATGGACTGATCTGGGCTGCTATGGAAGCTCTTTTCACGAAACGCCAAACCTTGACATGCTGGCGTCTGGAGGGATGGTATTTACAGACGCATACTCTACTTCGCCCGTTTGTTCCCCAACCAGGGCAAGTATCATGACAGGAAAGCATCCTGCGAGGGTGAATATTACCGACTGGATACCCGGTGACGATCCAAGGAACCGGAGGTTGCTGGGTCCTGAGGACAACCACCATCTGGCACTTGAAGAAGAAACAATTGCTGAAGTGATGAAGGCCAGTGGATACAGGACCTTCTATGCGGGCAAATGGCATCTTGGTGACACAGGTTACTTTCCGGAGCACCAGGGTTTTGATATAAACATGGGTGGCCACCATATGGGGCAGCCTCCCGGGGGATACTATTCTCCCTATGATAATCCCAAACTGGAAGACGGTCCGGCAGGGGAATACCTGCCGGACAGGCTGACAGATGAGTCATTGCGCTTCCTTCAATCAGTACAGGAAGAACCGTTCTTTCTTTTCCTTGCCTTTTACACGGTGCATACACCCATACAGGCAAGCAGGAAACACATAGATCATTTTGAAAAAAAGAAGCAAGGGCTGGGTGAGGAAGCCCATCCCTTACTCGTTGATGAACATACGGGGAGTACCACGATTAACCAGGTCAATGCTCCCTATGCCTCTATGGTATACAGTATGGACGAGAATGTAGGGCGCATCATTGACTACCTCAATGAAACCGGTTTATCAGAAAACACATATATCATTTTCACATCCGATAACGGGGGCCTTAGCACATTACGGAAAAACAGTGTTTCCCCTACATCAGTGATGCCGCTAAGGGCGGGAAAGGGATGGTGTTACGAGGGAGGTATCAGGGTGCCCCTTATAATAGCCGGACCGGGAATATCACATGGCTCCACCAATGTTCCGGCAATAAGCACCGACTTTTATCCCACCATACTTGAAATGGCCGGGCTGGAGATGATGCCGCAACACCACATCGATGGAATAAGCCTGTTACCATTGATCTCTGAAAACAAGACACCTGAAAGAGATGCCATATTCTGGCATTTCCCGCATTACCATGGCAGCCAGTGGACCCCAGGTGCTGCTATCCGTATGGGAGATTGGAAATTGGTTGAATTCTATCATGATGGTAAAACAGAACTTTACAACCTTGCGGAGGATATTGGCGAAACGACAGATCTTTCCGGGGAATACCCTGAAAAAGCAGCTGAACTGAAAGCGTTACTGAAAAAAATGCAGGATAATACCGGCGCTCTGATACCCGTAGAAAATCCTGATTATCAAAATAAATAAAAAGGGATGCTGCCCTCCGATATTGATGAATCAGAGGAACAGGAACAAAAAGGAGAAATCATAAATCAGGCCCAGGTTGAGTAACAATCTAAGGAATGGTTAAAATAATCCGGACAAAAAGAGCATTCAATCAGTTTGAATGTGCGGTTAAATATATTTGAGAAGAAAAAGGAATATCCTGGGCTGAAATTGTTCTGAATAAAATGCTTGAAAAAACTCGCCTATTAGAAAAACCTCCAGAAACTGGTCAAATTGAACCATTGCTAAAACATTAAAAAACCGAATATTGATTAAGTGATTAATTGTGGGCCCTAAATCTATCGCCGAACCGTGAGACTGCCGTGAGACTGATTAACCCACCCTAAAAATATCCAGGATTTTTCTTGCCGGAAAACAAGGTAAATTCCTTTTTTTTTAAATTCTGCCATGAAATTCATACAAGCCTGACTGCCGAAACGAATTGCAGGCAGGGAAAAGACAGAAATCAGCTTGCTCCTTTCCCTGCCTGCACGGATGATTCCCTTGACGCCGACAATGAAACCCGCATGATCGACCTGTTCGTAGACTCTCTGGACTTGAACTCCTGCGGCTTCGACATTTTATTGGTTATGATTAAGAAACATGCAGTTATTATTCTATTTTAAAAATAAATCATGAAAAATAGGGGTTAAATTCAAACTTAAAAAATATCCTTCGCAACTTTAATGACCTGATCACTATATTCAATATGCAAACCTTGAAAATGAATAGAATAATCTTTATTTTAATTGTCAGTGCAGTCTTACTTGCAGGCTGTAATCAGCAGAATGACGGACAAAGAATAGAACAATGGGATGTGTATGAAATAATGCTGGAGGGTCCATCTTCCGGAAATCCCTACATGGAGGTTGAATTAAAAGCTATCTTCAAAAATGGGGATGAAAAAATATCTGTTCCCGGTTTTTATGACGGGGAGGGAATTTACCGCATCCGGTTTTCTCCGCATGGTCAGGGAACCTGGACTTACTTGACCGAAAGCAATCAGGCTGAACTTTCTGGTAAAAAGGGAAGGTTCCATTGTATTCCTCCTACCGGTGATAACCATGGCCCGGTAAAAATTTTGAATACCTACTATTTGCATTATGCCGATGGATCGCCATTCTATGCAGTTGGGACAACCGCTTATCAATGGACCAGCGTGAAACAAAGTGTTCAGGCAAGAACCTTAGAAACATTGGCAAAAGCTCCTTTTAATAAGATCCGGATGTGCGTTTTTCCGAAATCATATATTTACGGCAATGAAACTGATCCCTGGATGTATCCATTCAATAGGGAAGGCGCGGAAAATGATTTAACGCAGCCCAATTATAAATTTTTTCAAAATTTTGATGAAAGGGTTGAGCAGCTTTTAAAAATGGGGATCCAGGCCGATGTGATATTATTTCATCCTTATGATGCCTGGGGGTATAGCGAAATGGGGAAGGAGATGAATGAGAAGTATGTCCGTAACATGATTGCCAGGTTGTCGGCCTACCGGAATGTCTGGTGGTCACTGGCCAATGAATGGGATGTGCCGGAAATTAAGGAGGCGATAGACTGGGAAGGTATTGGAACATTACTTCAGAAGGAAGATCCTCATCAGCGTTTACGGGGAATTCACAACTGGTATGATTCTGAGGATCATTTTTATGACCATTCACGGCCATGGATCACCCATATAAGTGCCCAGACATCCCAATTTTATAATGCCATAAAATGGCGGACACAATATAAAAAGCCGTTGCTTTTCGATGAAATGAGATATGAAGGCGATGTTCCCAGCGGATGGGGGAATTTAACCGGGCAGGAAATGACAAGTTATTTCTGGATGGCAGGATTAAGCGGGGGTTATGGGACCCATGGCGATACGTTCCAGAATAACGCCGATGATTCTACCGAAGTGCGCTGGTGGGCAAAAGGAGGAAATCTTGTTGGAGAAAGCCCAGAACGGATCCGGTTTTTCAGGTCAGTGATGGAGAAGGCACCCGTGATAGAAATGACACCGGAAATGATCGGTAATGGTGATCCGAAGAACCTGAATACCAACAAATATATATTGTCAAAGCCCGGGGAATATTACCTGGCCTATGTTGCGGGAGCAGATCAGACAATTGAAATTAATCTGGCTGGAGATGTGGGGTATAAAATGGAAGCGATCGATACGTGGAATATGCAGATCGTCGGAAAGGCTTCCGTAGAGCCGGGATTATTCAGATACCAGACGGGTTCACCCTATACTTTAGTGAGATTATATGAAGACAAAAGCACTAACTAAACTGATAGAATTCCTTCGCCCGAATGCTTTTGCCTGGCTGGAAAAGAAATCATTGGATGTCCCTGTTTGACCCGTTGCGGCTTGTTTATAGTGAATTTATCAGAATGTAAAAATTAAAACAATGAGAAATAAATCCCTGTTCATCATTTCAATCCTCTTTTTATTTCTTCATGCAATGAAGGATTTACAGGCACAGGAGCCGTTTATTACTTTTGGCCGCGAGGTTCAATGGGATCAAGTTATTGCCGGTGAAAAAGCCGAAGGTAAACGGGTCAACTGGTTACAGGTGAATACTGATGTGGATACCTGGCAGGTTGATGGTGAAGAGCTTGTTTGCTCGGGACATCCCATTGGGGTTATCCGCAGTGAAAAGGAATATGAAAATTTCATCCTGCACATCGAGTGGAAACATATGGAAGCAGGGGGGAATTCCGGTATTTTTGCATGGAGCAGTGCTGTTCCTGGTGAAAACCGCCTGCCCGATGGGGTGGAAGTGCAAATGCTTGAACTCGAATGGGTGAACCTGAACATCCGGAATGGGGAAAAGCCACCGGATGCCTATGTACATGGTGAATTGTTCGGCGTTGGCGGTGTTGAGGTGCTTCCTGAAAACCCGCGTGGTACAAGGAGTAAGTCCGTTGAAAACAGATGCAAAGGCAGGGGGGAATGGAATACCTATGATGTTGTTTGTGTGGATGGCACCATCAAACTCTCCGTCAATGGCAAGTTCGTGAACGGCATCAGCAAGGCTTCAAAAAAGAAGGGCTATCTCTGCCTGGAGTCCGAAGGTGCAGAGATCCATTTCCGGAATATTAAAATCATGGAATTACCTTAGATCCGGGGAATTATCACGGGATTTTCAAAAAGGGGAAGCCCCTGCAGCTCCTGACCGGGAGATAAAAAAACATCACCCTTTAAAAATAAATAATGAATAAGCAGGATCGAATATTTTAACCTGGCAATAAATCATGGAATCAATGAAGGAAGGCACATCGTTTGTCATAAAAGATCAGGTTGCCTTGGTAACAGGAGGTGGAGGCGTACTGGGAGGCAGTATCTCAGAAAGCCTTTTAAATGCAGGAGCGAAGGTAGCTATTCTTGATATCCGGCAGGATGTATTGGCCATCCGGACAAAGGAACTGGAACCTTACGGTGAATTGACAGGCCTTGTTTGCAATGTACTCGATGTGGCAAGCCTGAGAAAGGTACGCGATCAGATACTTGAAAAATGGGGGAGCATCGATATATTAATCAATGCCGCCGGAGGTAATATTCCGGGCGCCACCCTCAACGAAGATCAGAATGTTTTTGATATGAAAATCGATGATTTCCGGAAGGTTACCGATCTGAACCTGAACGGTACTGTTTATCCATCGTTGATCTTTGGAGAGGCCATGGCCAGGAATGGAAAGGGAAGCATCATAAATATTTCTTCCATGGCCACCTATTCTGCCATTACCAGGGTTCCTGGTTATTCGGTAGCCAAATCAGGGGTAAACATTTTTACCAGGTGGCTGGCTATGGAACTGGCCATAAAATTCAGTGAAAAAATCAGGGTGAATGCCATCGCACCGGGCTTCTTTATTGGCGACCAGAACCGGGCGGTACTTATCAATCCTGATGGTTCCTATACAGACCGGAGCGAAAAAGTGCTGGCCCGAACACCCATGAAAAGATTTGGCGATATCGGTGAATTAAACGGCCTGGTGCAATTTCTCTGTTCGGATGCAGCGAGTTTTATAACCGTGGCGATTATTCCTGTCGATGGCGGCTTCAGTGCTTACAGCGGGGTTTAACCCGGATATTAGGCCTCCATGTCAAATGACCAAAGTCTCCGGAACATCGGTGGTTCCACCTGGCCTGCCGATAGCCTTTGATCCCCTCTTTATCAGGGATTAAATGTAAAAAAATTTCCATCCTGCGATGGATGCAGGTTTTATATTTAAATAGGAGTGGATTCATCTGCGTAAAATCTATTATCAAAAACAGTATATTGTGATTTTATAACGGATAAAAGATATATAAATATGTCACTTGAAAAAACCTGGCGGTGGTTTGGCTTTGATGATGAAGTGAAACTGGGCGATTTAAAACAAATAGGTATTGAAGGCGTTGTCACGGCCTTACATCATGTACCCAATGGTGAAGTCTGGTTTGTGGATGATATAATGAAAGTCAGGGATGCCATTGAAACACATGGCATGAGCTGGTCAGTGGTGGAAAGCCTTCCTGTCTCAGAAGGCATAAAAGTTCATTCAGCTGATTGGGGCCGGCTGATTGACAACTATAAACAATCTATCCGGAATCTTGGAAGTTGCGGGATAGATACCGTCTGTTATAACTTCATGCCGGTTATTGACTGGGTACGTACGGATTTACACCACTTACTGCCTGGAGGTGGCGAAGTGATGTTTTTCAATTTTCCGGTTTTCGTTGCTTTCGATGCTTTTATTCTGAAACGGCCGGGGGCGGAAAATGATTATCCTTCCGGAGTTGTTGAAAAAGCCAGGCTGATTGCGGCCAGTCTTTCAGAAGCCGAAGCTGACGACCTGGCCTATAACATCATTGTCGTCACCCAGGGATTCATCGATGGCACTGTGGATGAATCGACCTCTGAATACAGGAAAACTTTCCTGGATCATATATCTGCCTACGACAGGATCGACGCCAGCCGGCTGCGGGAACACCTGTCTGATTTTCTTGGTGAAGTGGTGCCTGTGGCGGAGGATAGCGGCGTAAAACTTTGTATTCATCCTGATGATCCACCTTTTCCCTTACTGGGCCTTCCACGGATCGTAAGCACGCTGGAGGATCTGCAGTGGATTTGCAACCAGTACGATTCCATTTACAACGGCATTACCTTTTGTACAGGCTCCTTATCGGTTAGACGGGACAATAACCTGGAAGAAATGGTAAAAAAACTGGCTTCCCGTATTCATTTTGCCCACTTAAGAAACAACAACTTTACGGATCATGACAATTTCTATGAATCGGGACATATCGATGGCCGGGTTGATATGTATTCGATTATGAAGGCCCTGCTGGAAGAACAGCGGCAGAGAATGAACTCAGGGCGTCCTGACTTTCGAATGCCCTTCCGGCCCGATCATGGCACCAAAATGCTCGACGATTTTTCTAAAATAGCAAATCCGGGATATCCATTGATCGGCAGGCTGAAAGGATTGGCTGAATTAACAGGAATGGAATATGCGATTGAACAGCAATTAAAATTTAAGGAGCAATGAGGTTTGGATTTTTACGGCCTAAAGGATAGTTTATAAATAGAGGCAACGGGATTCTTTATTCATCCTGGAAACCATTACGCATTTAAAGGACATGATAAAGTAAGACAATATGAACAATGTGTTTTTCGACAACTGGGAGAGTCTGGGCAGGACTTTTATCGTAACAATTTCAGCCTACCTTGTCTTGATTTTTTTGCTTCGTGCTTCCGGCAAAAGCACCCTGTCCAAAATGACTGCATTTGACTTTATCGTGACAATAGCATTGGGTTCAACCCTGGCGACAGTTGCTTTGAATAAAAATGTCGCGCTTGCAGACGGTGTTCTGGCTTTTTTTTTATTGATTTTTCTGCAGTTTATTATTACCTGGCTGTCGGTTAGGGAAAATAAGATAAAAAAAATCGTCACCAGCCAACCCACATTATTACTTTTTAAAGGCAAATTAATCGGTAATAATTTAAAAAGGGAAAGAATCACGACCGAAGAAATTTATGTGGCTGCCAGGGAAAGAGGCATTACCGAATTAAAAGATATTGACGCCATTGTCTTTGAAACAACGGGCGAACTTACCATCATTCCAAAGATACCAACCGGCACGGCTGAAACCCTGAAAGATGTTAAAAATTATCTCTGAATATGGACAAAACAAAAATCACTGAAGAGCTTTTTGATAAATACGCAAAGCGATACCAGGATCAGTATATGGATCTGGAGATATACAGAGACTCCTTTGATTTGTTCTGCAATAAAGTTGAAAGGGAGCATGCGGAAATCCTGGAAATAGGCTGCGGCCCGGGAAATATCACAAAATATATATTAAAAAAACGTCCGGATTTTAAAATTCTGGGGATTGATTTATCATCAAACATGATCGACCTTGCGATGGCCAATAACCCCGCGGCCGAATTCAAAATTATGGATTGCAGGGATATTGCTAAATTCGGAAAAAAATTCCATGCCGTCATGTGTGGATTCTGTCTGCCCTATTTATCGAAGGAAGAGGCTTTGAAATTAATTGCTGATGTCTCAGGGTTATTAAATCCCCGTGGAGTTTTTTATTTGAGCACCATGGAAGACGATTACAACAAATCGGGATTTGAGGCGTCGAGTTCCGGAGGCGAGGAAAAAATGTATATTCATTACCATCAGGCCGGCTACCTGATGAATGCTCTTAAGGAAAATGATTTTGAAATTATTGATATCCAGCGCCATGAACCACCGGGCATCGAGGCATCGCAGACAAAAGATCTGTTGATCATCGCTGTAAAGTAAGAATGGCATTCGCTCCAAATTTTATTTTAGTTCATCACCTTTTTTGTAATTTCACTCCGGCATCTTTGGAAATCATGAAACATCTTACAGTTATTTTTATAGTGGCCGCCCTGTCAGTGGCCTGTAGTGATAAGCCCGTTCTCAAGGAAATTAGTTTTGAGACCATATGCAATCCGCTCAATTTAAGTTACAGGTTTCAACCTGATGAACCCTCAAGGAGGGAAGCGGCAGATCCATCGGTTATTCGGTTTAAGGACAGGTATTTTTTATTTGCCTCGAAATCAGGAGGATACTGGCATTCCGGCGATTTAATAACCTGGGAATACATAGAAACCGATGAAATACCGACAGAAGAATATGCCCCGACGGCTATCGCGATTGACGATACCCTTTATTTTCTGGCTTCATCCCGGGAAAAAAGCACCATCTATAAATCGGCTGATCCGCTCAGCGGAAAATGGGAAATCGCCGTTGAATCTCTCGATGTACCGGTATGGGATCCAGCCTTTTTTCTTGACGATGATAAGAGCCTCTACCTCTACTGGGGTTGTTCGAACACGGATCCATTGTATGGGGTTGAAATCGATTACCGTGATAATTTTTCATTCATGGGCCAACTCACCGAACCGATCTTCGCCAATCCTGATCGATACGGATGGGAAGTACCTGGCGATTACAATACCATGAAGGAAACAAGCCCCTGGATTGAAGGCCCCTGGATGAATAAATATCATGGGGAATACTATCTGCAGTATGCCGGTCCCGGGACAGAATTCAAGAGCTATTCCGATGGTGTTTATGTTTCGGATAACCCCCTGGGACCTTATGATATTTCCCCCCATAATCCAGTCGCCTACAGACCGGAAGGTTTTGCTGCAGGGGCGGGGCATGGAAGCACCTTTATGGATGAATTCGGGAATTACTGGCACATCGGCACCATCACCATTTCAATAAAACACATGTTTGAGAGAAGACTGGGTTTATTCCCTGCATTTTTTGATCAGGATGGGATTTTATATTCGGTCACGAAATTCGGTGATTATCCATTGATTGTGCCGCAAAAAAAGATAGAAAATTTTGAAGACATTTTTCCGGGATGGATGCTCCTTTCCTGCAGGAAAAAGGTTACTGTGTCGTCGTCTATTGATTCACATCCTCCTGAGAACATGGTGGATGAAGATATCCGGACCTACTGGGCAGCGGCGAGTGGTAATGCTCAGGAATGGGCAAGCATCGATATGGGGGATCAGTATGACGTGCATGCCGTACAGGTTAATTTTGGCGAACATGAGGCAGAGGTCTACAGCAGAAAACCCGGCCTGTCCCATCAATACACCATAGCGTATTCGGAGGATAACGTAAATTGGGAAATACTGGTGGATAAAAGCGAAAACCGTTCAGACAATTCCCACGATTACATTCAATTGCTGGAAAAGGTTAAGTGCAGGTATCTGAAAATAAATAATAAAAAGGTCCCGGGGGGACATTTTGCCCTGAGCGGATTCCGTGTTTTTGGCAAGGGGGATGGTAAATTGCCATCACAGGTGAAAGATCTTACCGTCAGCAGGAACCCGGAGGACAGGAGAAGCATCAAACTGACATGGACTGGCAATGGGAATGCGACCGGATATAACATCTGTTATGGGACTGCGAAAAACAGGTTGTATCATACATATCAGGTTTATTATGATATTTCACTCGTGATAAACAGTCTGGATGCAAACCAACCCTATTATTTTTCGATAGAATCCTTCAATGAGAACGGTGTAACGGGGGGAGGGCCAGTAGTAGCGGCCGAATGAAGATGATCCGGACACCGGAATTTGCAGTCCTTTCTGTTGAGTCTGTCCGGATCAATTCAAGTGTATGTATTTTGCCTTTTTTATTGAATAGTTTGTTTAGAACCATT
>JAGTVG010000381.1 GCA_018224645.1 Cyclobacteriaceae bacterium | reverse complement strand
GTTTTCAGAATAAAAAGATTGTTGCCGGATGATTTACCTGAGTATTAACATATTCCTGTATTTCCTGTATATGTTTATTGTTTCATTGAACCTTTCCACTTTCGATGTGGAAGTCAGAACAGCCGATGAAACTTTAACCGAAAAGGAAAGACATCAGGTCACACAGATATTTTTTGAGGACAAAGTGAAGGAACTGAATGGGATCCTGGAAGAAAGTTATCGTAAATACCATTTTAACGGGCATGTGATGGTCGTTCATCATGGAAAGATCATATACAACAATTTTATCGGTTATGCCGATTTCGCTACCATGGATACATTGGTTGATGGTTCAGTTTATCAGCTTGCCTCAGTAAGCAAACAATTCACGGCCATGGCCATCATGATACTGAAGGAGAGAAAACTCCTCAATTATGACCACATGATGATCGATTATTTACCTGAACTGGGTGGAGATCAATTTCCATATTACAATACCATCAGCATCCGTCATCTTTTAAATCATACGGCCGGACTTCCCAATTATATGTATTTTGTTGAAAAATATAAAAACAGGGATGAACACCCCTATAATGACGAGGTGGTGAAACTCCTGGCGGATCATAAAATGGGACTGAATTTCAGACCCGGAAGCAGATTCAGTTATTCGAATACCGGATACATGGTGCTGGCTTTGATCGCTGAAAGGGTTAGCGGAATCCCATTTGCTGAATTTGTTGAACAGAATATCTTCCAGCCCCTGGATATGCAGGATTCATTTGTCTACAGCCGTTCCAGAGGTACCAGGGATAGTAAACTCAGACTTGTGGGCTTTAAAAAATACAGAAGATTTTATCCTATCCAGGAAACCCGTCATGATGGAGTGGTAGGTGATAAGGGCGTTTATTCAACAGCCGCAGACCTGTTTAAGTGGGACCGGGCTCTTTATACCGAAAGTCTTGTTTCAAGTGAAACTCTCGAGGAAGCATTTACACCTGGCAAACTGACCAACGGGAGGGAGATCCCTTATGGATTCGGATTCCGTTTAAAAGGCATGGGAGGAAATGAACGCGTGGTTTACCATAATGGATTATGGAATGGCTTCAGAACAACTTTTACCCGGTATGTTGATGATAACAGCGCGGTTCTCATTATGGATCACACCGATTGCAGGGCCAAACATATCATAGCTGAAAAAATCGAGAAAATCCTTCTTGCACAACAGTTAAATCTCACCCAGGTATTGGCTGAAAAAGCCATGGATGAAGGACCTGAGAAAGCCATCCAGATATTTTATACCATGAGCAGGATGAATCAGAATCTGGTTATCAGCCTGGAGGAACTTAAAAAAACCTACCTTTTCCTGGACGAAATCAATAAAAAGCAGATGGCCTCGCATATTGATAAACTAATGGAAGCAATCAGTCTGCAAGTCCATTCCTGATTAACCTTTCACGCATCCTGCAGGAACACATCGTAAAATGGATCTGATTATTCACTTTTTTGATGAAACTTTTTTTTAAATTGAGTGCGAATAAAAGATCATTTTAATCTGCTTCGGTAACATTAAAAATATATTCCATGCAAACATTCTCAAGAATTTCATTCACGCTCTTTTTGATTTTTTCAGCCACACTTTCCCAGGCGCAGGAAAAATCACTTTTCAATGGGAAGGATTTATCCGGTTGGGAAATCTACGGAACTGAAAAATGGTACGTTGAAGACGGATATCTCGTCTGTGAAAGTGGTCCCGATAAAGAATACGGGTACCTGGCGACGGTTGATTCCTATAAGGATTTTGACCTGACTGTGGATTTTAAGCAGGAGGCTGACGGAAATAGCGGAGTTTTTTTCCGGTCATCCATTGAAGGCACCAAAATTACCGGGTGGCAGGTGGAAGTGGCACCTCCCGGTCATAATACCGGGGGAATCTATGAATCCTATGGTCGTGAATGGCTGATCAAACCGGATCCGGAAAAGGAAAATCTGAAAATGGGGAAATGGAATACCCTGCGGATACGTGCTGTTGGCGATCAAGTGACTACCTGGTTGAACGGAAAGGAAATGATCGACCTTAAAGACGAAAAAATAGGGAAGGCCGAAGGAGCGATCGCTTTGCAGATCCATTCAGGCGGAGGCATTAAAGTTTTATGGAGAAACCTGAAGATCAGTGAGCTGTAGTTTCATTTCAATTCCTAACAGGGATCAGCCTCAGATCACAGATACAGGAGGATTACAGTCAAATAATACAGAAATACCCTAACTTTCAATATTTTTGTGACCGCTTTTATCTAACCAGTATTTTTCAATTTCTTCCAGGGTTTTTCCCTTCGTTTCGGGTACATATTTTAGCGTAAATAAAAACATCAGCCCAGCCATCAGCGCTAAAAATCCAAAAGTGAAACTTCCGCCAGCCTTATTTAACATCCATGGAAATACAAGCACAACCAGTGCATTGAATACCCATTGCGTAAAGACCGGAATTGACATGGCCATGCCCCTTATCCGGTTCGGAAATATCTCCGATATAAGGGTCCAGAAAACTGGCCCGATACAGGCAGCGAAAAACGCGATGTAAACCAGTATAAACATAAGAACAACCGCACCTTCAAATTTGTCCAGCAGATTGGCCAGGGTAAGACCGGCAAGCATCAATGCCATTCCGGCCGATCCCAGAAGGTAAAGTGGTCTTCTGCCGAATTTATCAATGGCCCAGAGAGATACCAGCGTGAAAATGAAATTAACGGAACCAATGATGAAGGTTGAAAAGAGGGCTACATCAATTTTCCATCCGGCTGTTCTCAGGATGATCGGGGCATAATCGATGATGGTATTGATCCCTGAGATCTGGATAAAAATGGCAAGTCCGAATCCTACCCACATCATCCGCCGGTAACCAGGCTGAAATATAAGGGTGAACCGGGTTGATTTAATTTTTAAACTTTCACCGATCTGCCTGATAATTAGGTCTGCCTGCTCTTTTCCACCGATGCGGGTTAATATTTCCAGAGACTTCTTTTTATCCCCATGCATATATAAAAAACGCGGCGTTTCCGGCACGAAAAACAAGAGGATAAAAAACATAAGAGAAGGTACCGCCCCGCTCATGAACATCCATCGCCAGTTATCCTCACCGGTATCATGCAACAGATAATTGATCAGGTAGGATATGAGTATGCCGGTGACAATTGAAAGCTGATACAGGGCAACCAGCCTGCCCCTGATCCCCGGGGGGGAAATTTCGGAAATATATAATGGGGAGACCATCGAGGCTGCACCAACTGCAAATCCGCCAAAAAACCGGGCAATGATAAGATAAACAATTGAAGGGGCGATCCCGGTGGCAACGGAGGTAATGAGAAAGAGGAAGGCCACTCCCATCAGGATGGACCTTCTCCCATAGGCATCCGTGATTTTACCGGCAAGGATTGCCCCTGGTATGCAGCCCCATAACAACGCACTGACTGCCCATCCAAGCCCCAGGTCCTTGAGCCGGAAAAAATCCTGAATGAAGGGCGCCGCACCTGTAATGATGGCAATGTCGAACCCGAACAGTAATCCACCCAGTGCGGCAACAGAAGTGATCAATAATGTATATCGAAGGTTGATTGAAGAGGACATAAAAAAATTTTATTAACCGGATCGAATATAAAAAATAGGATCAACAAAAAAAACTGGTACCTGTACGGCAAGGCTCGGGATGCATCAGGTCTTACAGCTATGCCGGACCAGTCATCGAGCCATATTCCTGCCCCTTGGATCTTATCCGTTAAGGGGACCAACAATTTTTTTCCCGTGGAACTCATGGGTCTTGATGATACCGGCAACTTCATGGAGGTTATCCCTGGTGACTTTTCCTCCTGGCATAATGATGATCCTGTTTCCAGCCTTGGATATCATGCTGTTAAGAACCCCTGCCCCTGCCATGGCTGTTTCGGCCCCCCCCGAAGAAAGAACCCGGGTAATCCCCTCGACCTCCTTCAGTACTTCAATGGCAGCCACGGGATCAGGCGTTTCATCAATGGCTTTATGAAAAGTGATATCCAGTGGGTATGCCAGACGTGCGAATTCCTCCGTCAGGGAATGGTCGACTATCCCAGATTCCTGTAAAAATCCGAATACAATACCGGTTATCCCGATCATTTTGCAGGTCTCGATGTTCTGACGCATGATCTTCAATTCCATTTGATTATAGCTAAAATTTCCGCCCCTGGGCCTGACCATAACCATAACAGGAATGCGGAGTGTCTTTTTTACTGATTCGATCAAAGCATAGGAAGGGGTTATTCCCCCCAGATCCAGCCTGGCACATAATTCTATTCTTTCGGCACCCAGTTCCTGGGCATTTACCGCCTCCCGGAAGGTTTCGACACAGGCTTCCCGGATTAACATGGAATCAGGATTTTTTCGTGTAAATTCTTTTTCATTCTTTTCTTGTTCTCTCTAAGTTGTTTTTGAAGGAAATATCCGCCTCAGTCCGGTTTTATTCCGGATTCACCCGTTTAAAATCTGTTTTTAACAGCAAGCAGTATCTTAGTCATTTCCTTCCGGATCTCTGTTGAAGGCTTTGTAAAATTATTGTTCATAAAACTGAAGATCAGCCACTTTCCTTTCCCGGTGACCAGGTATCCGCTCAGATTATATACATGGGACATTGAACCTGTTTTTCCAAATGCAGAACCCTTAAGTTCCGGAAATTTTTTTTCCATTGTTCCAGCAATACCACCCTCCGGAAAGATCCCTTCTAAATATTCCTGCCCATATTCCAGGTAAAGCATCCTGAGGACCTGTGAAATGGCATAGGGGGTAAACTGGTTGTACCGTGATAAACCTGATCCGTCAACCCAATACATTTCCTCCCTGAAATCAGTGAAAAAATTTGATACTGCAAAATCAATCGTTTTTTCTGATTCAAGCGAATCAAACAATACATAGGCAGACATTAACAACAGCTGTTCTGCAAAAAAATTGTCTGAATCAACCATCATCGGGCGAAGGAGGCTGTCAACAGGCTGACTGTAAATGATGTTTTTCCAGATGTCCGGGAACTTATCCCTCAGCAGGACTTCCTTATTGAGGGTATCTTCAAGAAGATCCCTGATCAATAGATCATCCGGGATAAATGGAATTTCTTCATCAATTGAACCGACCGGATACTGATATAGTACAGTAAACCGGTTTAAGTATTCATCCCTTCCAAGTGTAATGTCCCCAGGTTTACGGACATGGAGTGTGTCCTGCCGGATTTCTATTCTATCTGCCAGAATCGGGGGAGAGACTTCCATTTCATGATTCATACTTGATTTTTTTATATGGATCACATTTCCGAACACCGGGAATCCGGATTTTTCTGCAGAAAACGCATATGGATAATCGTCCCAGGACCATCCCGGACCTAAACGGCCATCCAGAAAAATACCTGGAACATATACCAGGGGGAGGTGCGAACCTGCCAGAAAATTGAGTGCGGGTTGGCAGGGAAAATCCGGGTGAAGAATAGTCGGATCACCCAGACCGGTGAAGTACAGGGTATCTTCCTTCATGGCATAGGCAATCGAGGGGATAGAATCCCCAAGGATTTTTCTCGAAGCGTACAGGGTAAAAATTTTTGTATTGGAAGCGGGGGTAAAAAAACGGCGTCCGTTATAATTATGGATGATTTTCCCTGTTTCCGGATCGGTCAGCAAAAAGCCGCTGAAACTCTGCCTGAGGACTTCTGAATTTTCGATATACCTTTCAAGTTTTTTTCCTTCTATCCGGACCCGTGTGCCAACGCAACCCGAACCGGTAATTCCGGTGACCAGGATCAGCACATAAATCTTCAGGATTTTGTAATTCATGCTGAAAATATATAAATAAAATTTTTGACTTCTCAGCATCAAAACCTATTTCACCAGGCAACGTATCTATAACTAAATATTTAGTTATATTTGTATCATGGACCGTCTTATTTATTTATTGCTTTTCATTATACATTCCGGATTATGGTTGATGACAGGGATAAATCCTGTTCTGGCTCAGGGGCAGAAAATTACCGCCGAAAGGAAACAACAGATCGATTCAATCAGGCAGCTGCAGTGGGCTATCTGGGATAAGGATCAGGCTAAAAAGGAGGCTGAACGGAAAAAATGGATCAGGGAAAGGACGTTAAGGGAAAAGGATCCGCTTTATCAGAAAATTATCAGCCGGAATCACTACGAAGATTCATTGCGCCGGGCCGGATATGATATAATGCTGGATAAGCTGGGGCCTGATCCGGAGAAATTGGAATTATCATCCGGAAACTACAAGCAGATACCGGATCAGATTTACCTGTTGGAGGATCTCGAT
>JAGTVG010000380.1 GCA_018224645.1 Cyclobacteriaceae bacterium | reverse complement strand
GTGTGATCGCCCGCGACAGGCAATTGCTTGTAACGGGTTATGTTGGTTCGCCGGTCGGACTGCCACATTGCGATGAAGTGGGACATCTGATGAAAAAGGTGATCCATGATGATGATTCCATTTCCCAGCATTGTATGCGGACGGTTCATGCCGAGCAGAATGCCATCTGCCAGGCAGCTAAACTTGGGGTGGCAATCAATGGGGCAACCCTGTATTGTAAAATGACGCCCTGCCGGACCTGTGCCATGCTTATCATCAATTCCGGGATCACCAGGGTGGTGTGTGAAAAGAAATATCACCGGGGTGCCGAATCAGAACAGATGTTCAGGGATGCCGGCATTCAGCTTGAATATTTTGAGGAGGTGATTGAACAATATGATAATCAATGATGGAGGATTAGATCCGGTTCCCTGTAAAAATTTTCCCAAGGATTGCCCGATGATCAAATGATAACCTGCCATAAAGAAATATTCCGGGTTGATTTTCTATGGATAGAAAAAGCATCGTAACCGTTATCCCCGGTATATACAGTACAACTCCCCGAAGGGAAATTTCCCGTAACATTTGGAAATATTGATCACTGATTCACAGTAAAGGGGTATTGGACAGAACACTATTCCTTATCAGAATTTTTTCCACTGGTTTCATCGCAAGAATTATTCTCCATCACATATTACCGGATATCTTTGATAAATAACTGATCTTCACGTAATTCGACAGGAACTTCCAGCGGTTCTGCCATTTTTTTAAAATGCAGGAGCAATTTTCCGTCAGGTCCTGTGCCGGTTGCTTCCCAGGTTCCTGAACGGTTACCCTTGATCTGCTTTTCGATGTTGGCAAATCCTTTGATCTTAATATAACTCCTGAAGCTGCCGTCCGGACACATCCAGAGCTGATTGTTTCTTTTTGCTTTTTCATAGGGATTTACCTGCCGCGTGGCCAGGTATTTGCCCCCGAAAAAATCAGCCCAGACAAAATTTTCATAAATGTCTCCCATGGTGGGTTCAGCAAGCACTGAATTGTCCATGAACTGCTGTAAACCCTTTTTTGAATCCTCCAGAAAAGCTTCCGGTACGATAAGCAGGAGCACGAGGCACCTGTTGAAAGCTGAACATTTGGCCTCGATATATCCTTTCATATCATTCGTACTGTTCTCAACCACTAAATCAGCAGCGATCACATCCCCACGCTCAAATACTTCAGATGATCTCACCAGCTTGATGTTATTTTCAACTTCAAGTCCGGGGCCGTCTGTCCACCGGTTCCTGAGTGCCTCTTTTGTGTCCTCAATGCCGAATGCATAGATTGAACTTTGGGGATTTCCCTGGACATCAGCAGGAACATTTCTGTTTCCCGTGGAAGCACACCCGCCCAACCTTGGGGTATAATTGATACCATGCCCAGTCTTGGGGCATTGATCGTATCTCCCGGTTGATAAATTAAGCCGGCTTTGATCCTTTCCTGTGCCCTGGCAGAGAAGGATATTATTGATACGAAAAGGAAAAATAAAACGATGTTGCTGATTGATTTTTTCATACTGGGTCACTCATAATCTGAATGAATTTACGACGCGGTTTTAGCAATATCAAATCTATTTACTTATTTCCATTTCCCGTATGACAACCCCCTCATTTTTTATCCTGGATCCGTACCCTTATGAAGTGGCCAATATATTGCTTACCGTATCTGTGACACGTTTCGGTTTTTCTATATCCATCAGCAGTGCTGTCTCAATCAGCGCAAGATGGGAATATCCCTGGGGAAAATTTCCGAGAAGGCGCTTGGTCTTAAAATCTATATCCTCGCTGAACAATCCCAGGTAATTACTACAGGAAAGCACATGATCGAACATTTTTTTTGCCTCGGCCTTCTCGCCAATTTTATAGAGGCTCTGTATCATCCAGAAAGTACAAATCGTAAAGGATGAACTCGGTATGCCAAAATCATCTTCATTGATGTAGCGGTACATGAGACCATCCCGCATCAATTCCTCCCTGGTTTTCAATACGGTGCTGATATATTTTGGATCATTGGCTTCGATAAATCCATAGTGCTCTATGAGAAGATTGGCCGCATCCATGTTCCTGCTGCCGTAATATTGGGTAAACGCCTGTAGTTCTTCGTCCCAGCCATTTTCCAAAACATCTTTCCTGATGGCATCTCTTAACGCTGACCAGGGTTTTAGGTATTTATCCATACCCAGTAATCTTGCAATTTTTATTCCACGGTCAGCGCCTGTCCAGGCCAGGACCTTGGAAAAAACAAAATGTTGCTCCTCGTTCCTGATCTCCCATATTCCTTTGTCAGGTTCCATCCAGTGGGATTTGAGTTTCATCATGATGGACCGGACGATGGTCCACAGATTCTCACTTCGCTGACTGGAAACATCATAGTTTTCAAATTCCTGGTAGATTACATCCATCAGAACACCGACAATGTCATGTTGCCGCTGCGTATACGCTGCATTCCCGATCCGTACCGGTGTGGAATTCTGATACCCGCTCAAATGGTCCAGCGTATTTTCCGTCAGTTCCTTTTCGCCACGGATGCCATACATGATCTGAAGTTTTTCATCCTTTGTGGGAATTATGCTGCTGACAAAATTTAAAAAATCCGCAGATTCTTGTTGATAACCCAGTTTCCGAAGGATCCTTACGATCATTCCTGAATCCCTGATCCAGCAGAACCGGTAATCCCAGTTTCTGACCTCTCCTATCGTTTCGGGAATTGAAGTTGTAACAGCCGCGATGATCGCTCCTGTCTCGCTGAAGGTTAACAACCGGAGAACAAGGGCACTCCGCACCACCTCGTCCCGGTATTTCCCAAAACCCATTCCTTTATCAACCCAGTTCAGCCAGTAGACCTCCGTTCGCTGAAGATTAAGATTAATTGAGGCAAGTGTTGGCAGTTCAAGCTTCTCATTATAACTGACCATGAAAAAATGATCTCCGTCCAGCTTTATTTTTTCGCGGTCCAGTATCTTCTCAAAGGCAAGATCGGTATAGAGGTAAATGGATTCATAGGTGCCATTTAACGTATAGGATTTAATATATCGCTGATCAATATCGGTCTGGATATCACTGATGGCGTAATTCAACCTGGGTTCATAGATCACCCGGAATGAAGGACTGCCGGAAATAACATGGATGTACCGGATAATCTCAGGCGGATTATATATATCTCCATTTTCATTCCTGAACATGGGCATAAAATCAATTACCTCGAAAATATCGGGTCCGCATTCAAAACGGGTTTTCAGGATATTGGTGTAGGGATGATAAAACTGTGTGATTGTATAATTCTCCGATACCTGAAATCCGAATTCCCCGCCTTTTTTTCTGTCCAGAATTTTAGCGAATTCAGAGGATGAATCAAAATCCGGAAGGCATAACCATTCAATAGATCCCGTTTTCGAAATTAAGGCTGCACTTGTACAATTGCCTATGATGCCATAATCAAGATTTTTCATCTAATGATAGTTGATCCGGTATATAAAAGTCAATTGGAAATAAATTAACCCCGGATCATGAATAAACAAAAAAAAGCCGCGTTTTAAAAACACGGCCTTCATTTTTTTCAACTAACGTTTTTCATAAGGGGGATGATCCGGTTTTTCATAGGAATCCGATATCATCAGCCTTTTTATTTCCTCAATGGCCTTTTCAAGCTGTACATCTTTTCCTTTTGCCAGTGCACCGGCATCCTCACGTACTTCAATATCCGGATCCACACCATGTCCTTCCCTGAACCATTTTCCATCCGGATCATACATCCGGAAAGTGGGAACAGTAACCATTCCCCCATCAACAAGTTCCGGTGAACCGGAAATCCCGATCAATCCTCCCCATGTCCGTGATCCCACCAGTGGTCCAAGTGCCGCTTTTCTGAAATAATCGGGAAAAGCATCGCCTCCGGATCCGCTCCATCCGTTGATCAGCATCACTTTTGGACCGAAATGTCCTATCGGGGGCGATTGCCAGTCCATGCCATCCCTGACGGCCCAGTAAGCGAGTGGACGACGGTCAAGCAATTCAATGAAACGGTCCGGTATTTGCCCACCGCTGTTAAACCGTTCGTCGATGATCAGTGCTTTTTTATTGAACTGTGAAGTAAATTGACGGACCAGTTCATTCTGCCCATCGATGCCGGTACTTCTGACATAGACATATCCCACGTCACCATTTGTTTCTTCCTCGACATGTTTCCGGTTCTGTTCGATCCAGGCCAGGTGTCTCAGCCGGGTTTCGTCATCCAACAGGTCCAGGATGACTGATCTCGATCCCTCCATACCGGGAGAAGTATTAACAGTCAACTCTACGGTTTTGCTGGCCAGTCCCTGGAAGGCGGCATAGGGTTCCTTGTCCGTATTCAGCGGGATTCCGTTTACAGCCAGTATATATTCCCCCGCAGATACCTTCATGCCTGGCATATCAAAAGGCGACCGCCTTTCAACTTCCCAGACCGCAGGCCGGATGATCTCCTTTATCCGGTAATACCCATCCTTTATCTCCCAGTTTATCCCGAGATAACCGACATTTTTCGAGGGTGCATCTTCCGTATCTCCTCCTCCCCGGTACGTATGGGAAGCATTCAATTCACCGATCAGTTCACCCAGGATAAAATTCACATCCCAGCGGGTTACGGCATCATCGATCAGATTACCATACCTTTCCTTCATCAGCTGCCAGTCAACGCCATGCATGGCCGTATCGTAGAAAAAATCCCTTTCAAACCGCCATGCATCCAGGAATATCTGTTTATACTCTTCCCTGGGGTTCACAACCATTTCCATTTCATCCGTCCGCAGTGTTTTATCCATTTTCTGATCTGCTGCCACATCCGTAACCGCCAGTTTTCTGTTTGCAAAGGCAAGGAGTTTTTTACCGTCCGCGGAAATTTCATAACCATCAGCATCACTGAGGATGGTTTTTTCTTCCCGGTCTTTCAGATCATAATATTTGATGGGTTTTCCGTTCTGATTGGACCCTGAATGGGCCATCTGATGATAAATCACCTTACCGGATACTGCCTGAAGATTCCTGTAATTGCCGGGAGCAGGGGGAAGAAGGACAACCCTGCTTTCAAATCCTTCAATATCGATATTAACTGCCTTTATTTCTTCCTCCTCAGCCTCCCCATCCTTATCCTTATTCTTTTTACCCTTCTTTCCATCATCATCCTCCTTTTTTTCCACCTTGATTTCCACGGCATCATTCCTTGGTTCGAGCGGGGAAGCCACATCCTGCCTCAGGGTAATGGCTGCTATCTGCGTTGAATTCGGGTAAATGAAATTAGCATCAAAATCACTGTATACGGGATTAAAATAGCGGTTGGTAAAAAGATAAAGATATTTACCATCCGGATCAAAAACAGGATCCGCGTTGTTATAGAATCCGCTCGTCACCTGGTGCCTGATCCCGCCATTCATATCATATAAAAATATTGCATCGCTTCTATTCTCAAGACCTCTCGAAAAAGCCATCCACCGGCTGTCGGAGGACCAGCTCACCTTAAAACCGGACAAAGCCCCATGCATCATCCACAATCCCTGATCAACATCGAGGGTCCTGTTTTTTTCAAGATCATAAATTCTGAGATGCTGAGCCTGGTCGATAAAAGCAATTTTTTTACTGTCAGGTGACCAGAACATCTGATACCGGTATCCCTTCCCGTAAGAAGTGAGTTTTCTTTCTGTATTTTTTTCAAAGTCAAAAAGCGTAAGTTCATATTCCCCGCTCCGGTCGCTCCAATAAGCCAGTGATTTCCCGTCGGGAGACCAGGCTGGATTCCTTTCAGCAAATCCTGTGGAATTTGTAAGGTTTTTTACATATCCATGTTCTGCAGGCACGGAGAATATTTCGCCGCGGGCATTCACTGCCACGCGTTTACCATCAGGTGCGATGGATGCTCCCATTAAAATGGTCTCGACCTTTACAATCCTGGGTGCGAGATCCCTTAAATCGGTTACCAGGTCGATTACCACCTTGTTGAACTGGTCATTCGTAAGGTTCAGCAGATAAAGATCGCCACCCGCCTCAAACACAATTTCTTCTGGTCCCAGGGATGGATAATGAACATCGTAATCCCTAAAGGTGGTTATTTGTTTTTGCTGGGCGGAGTTGATGTCATATGACCAGAGATTCAGCCTGTTCTCCTCCCCTCTGTCGGATAAAAAATAAATCGTATTCTCATGCCACATGGGTAATTCCTCATTGGCATTCGTTACGCTTACATTTTCCGATGTACTGTCCGATAAATTGAACAGGGTTATATCGGGAGCCATTCCACCTCTGTATCGCTTCCATGTCCTGTTTGTCCTTGATTTATCCGTATAGGCTACCCGGCCGCCATCTGGTGAAAAACTGCCAAATTCAGCATAAGGCATTGGCATCTGTTCCGCCAAGCCTCCTGATAACGGGATCAGATAGAACTGGCTGAAACGCTGCCGTCCACTATGCCGTGGGGAAGCAAACATTATTTTAGTCCCGTCAGGATGCCAGTCTACAACGCGGTCTATCATTCCATGAAAAGTAAGCCTTTCGGGTAATCCTCCCATGGAGGGTATCAGATATATGTCCATGTTGCCATCATAATTTCCACTGAAGGCAATCCGGGTTCCATCAGGTGAGAATTTGGGGAATATTTCTTCTCCGGCAGGTGAGCTCAATTTTACTGCAGTCCCCCCATCCTTTGAAACCACCCAGATATCTCCTGCATAGGAAAATGTAATATGGGTGGAGGAAACATCCGGATACTGAAGTAACCTTGCATCAATCTGCGCATGGCTGATTCCTGCAAAAATTGCACTGAAAATCATCAGGATTATCGTAAATACAGATTTCATAAAATGGATTGCTTTTGAATTCAAAATTTGGGAACCAAGATAATTTATATTCGTTAATTTGTTAATGATTTAGCATCATGTAACATTTTTTTTTGATAAATGGTTTTTTTCATGGACCATCGGTTGCTGAAATCAGCCATCATAAAATCCGGAGGAGCCATCTCCTGTTGTTAACAACCGCCCAACGGGATTAAATAAACTGAACCAGGGATTTGATAAATAAAAGATCTGAATTGCTGATCAGCCCGTATACCGGGCAGCAAGATATCTGATTTTGTTTTTTCAACTGATTTAATGAATTAACTACCAAAAAATTTATATCTTCAGCCGGAATTTTTTTCGCTCGTATGGAAAATATTGCTTCTAAATCCCGCTATGTATTTTTACTTACCCTTGTCGCCACACTGGGTGGATTATTATTCGGATATGACACGGCCGTAATTTCCGGCGCCGTAGGTTCTCTGCAATCATTTTTTATCGATTCATTGTCTACTGATCCCGAAAGGGCGATAATGGTTATCCGGGAATACAGGCTCACGGTTATTGCTGTGATCCTGATTATTTCCATGGCCATAAGCGGAATATTTTTGAAGCTTTTCGGTCAAAACAGGGGTTTAATTGCTTCTGTGGTGTTATTAATCCTGGCTATGTTGATCCTGTTTCTCAACTTCCGGGGAGCAGCGGACCTGAATGAGGAGACAGCCAGTTCCATCAAAGGATTTACCATATCGAGCGCACTTGTCGGGTGTATCCTTGGCGGGATCCTGGGTGGATTTATAAGCCGGGTATTTGGAAGAAAAAACGGGTTGATTACCGCGGCAATTCTTTTTACGATGTCAGCCATAGGTTCTTCCATTCCTGAAAAAATGAACATTTTCGGTGTTGAAAATATCATTTCATTTATCATTTACCGGATCATCGGGGGAATTGGCGTTGGTCTGGCTTCCATGCTTTCGCCAATGTATATTGCCGAAATTGCTCCTCCTGCCATCCGGGGAAAACTTGTTTCATGGAACCAGTTTGCCATTATCTTCGGGATGCTCATTGTTTATTTTGTCAATTATACCATCGCACTCCAGGGAAATGAGAATTGGCTGATCTCCTCAGGCTGGCGATGGATGTTTGCCTCCGAAACCATTCCGGCCATATTATTCCTGATCCTCCTTCTGTTTGTTCCTGAAACCCCCAGGTATCTCGTGATGCAGAACAAGGAAAAACAGGCATTGAATTTATTGAAAAAATTAGGTGACCCCGGAAAAGCCGATCATGTACTCGCTGATATCAGGGAATCCCTGAGAATCAAGGACGCCCCCTGGCTGTCGTATGGAGGATTACTGATCATCATCGGGATATTGTTATCGGTTTTCCAGCAGTTTGTGGGAATCAATGTGGTGCTGTATTATGCACCTGAAATTTTCAGGAACATGGGAAGCCAGACGGATGTATCTCTCCTGCAAACCATCATTGTCGGCGCGGTTAATCTTACCTTCACGGTATTGGCAATTTTTACAGTCGATAAATTCGGCCGAAAACCATTGCAGATCATTGGAGCATTGGGAATGGCCATCAGTATGTTTGCACTTGGTTTTTCCTTCTATTTAAAAAGTGTGGGTATCGGGTCACTTGTTTTTATGCTCACCTATACCGCTTCTTTCGCCATGTCCTGGGGACCTGTCACCTGGGTGCTGCTGAGTGAAATATTTCCGAACCGGATACGGGGTGCCATGTCCATTGCCGTCGCGGCACAATGGATCGCCAATCTCATCATTTCATGGACTTTTCCGATGATGAACGATAGTTCATGGCTGACAGAAATATTCAACCAAGGATTTGCCTATTGGATTTATGGTGTTATGGGTATCCTGGCTGCAATTTTTGTCTGGGCACTGGTTCCCGAAACGAAGGGGAAATCACTTGAAGAAATGGAAAAACTCTGGTCATAAAACTGATCAATGCCTGCGTTTCAGATGAATTTCAGAAAGTTTTTCCGTATCTTGTATGATTCCAGGAATCAAACAGGACTTTTATGATGGAAAGGAAATTTACAAGGCATCCTGGCGGGAAAAGAGGCGTTAACATCAGTGCGGAGAAATACCGGATAGTAAGGGATACGCTGATAGCCATTCTGAAGGAAAATCCACAAATTACCTATCGGGAAATGAATAAAATGGCCATTGACCGGTTGAAGGGTAATTTCGAAGGAAGCATTTCATGGTATGTGGTGACCGTAAAACTTGATATGGAGGCCAACGGGATCATTGAAAGGATCCAGGGTACGAGGCCCCATCAATTGAAGCTGAG
>JAGTVG010000379.1 GCA_018224645.1 Cyclobacteriaceae bacterium | reverse complement strand
TGATCGCCCTCTGGATGAATGCTCACCGCCCTTGCCTGTATATATCTGATCCCCTTTTTTTTATAAACCGGCGCAAGGTCGAATGTAACATCTTTTCCGGTCATCAGGCCGACACCAACCCAGATATTGGATGGGATCCAATTCCACTTACTGTTTGGCGTAACAACTACAATTTCATGCTGGTGATTCAATAATGATCTTGCATGAAGCGCTGCGGTATGCCCGGATATCCCACCGCCTAAAATCAATAATGTTGACATAGTAAAAATTCAGTTTTACGAATATCCAATGTGCCGACACAATATAGGAAATATTCAATTCATATTTCCAAATCATTGTGAATTATGGCCATTAAAAGGTGTCCTCCTTCCCCTTGACTTGTGCAGGATCTGGTAAGGTTTTATATCCCTGTCAATTGCCGGAATTTCAGGTGCGGGCTTCCACCTTAATTTCTTTTTTCTGGTTGGCTGTTTTAGGCATGGTACCAAAAACCCAGTCCCAGAACCGGGTGGAAACGCCAAAGGCCGAATATGGATTTGAATAATGATGCGCTTTATGATGCATCCACAATTTTTTCCAGGGTTTATAACGAGGACTTTTTATTCTGTGCTGATAATAATGCAGGGTGATGTAGGCATCATAGGCCAAAATGAATCCCGGAAAAAACGCATAGGCATAAATTCCCATAATAAGATAGAAAAGTCCGAATAATACCGCTCCCAGCACAAGTCCTGGAATGGGAGGCATGGCAAGGCGTTCGGGATCCTTCGGATAATGATGATGATTGCCATGCATGCTCATCTGGAATTCCAGAAATCCTTCTGAATCCACTTCCGTATGGTACATGAACCGGTGAGTGATATACTCCATGAAGGTCCAGGTGAAGAATCCCAGGAAACCTGCAACTAAAACTTCAACCACGTTGAGTGTTGTATGGAAAAAACTGAAATATACAAATGCGAAAAAAATGATGAGCCACATAATATGAGGAACACCAAACGGTGCTTTGGAAATAAACTCAACAAACTTGTTTTTGTATAACCTCGCTGATTCTTCCTTTTTTGGCTTCAGGTGTTCGGGCATGCGAGTTTCCCCTTTTTTAAACCTGCGGTACTCTTCAACATTCCTGTTCATTATGCCGGATTTATATTGGAATTTCTAAAACTAGTTGCAAAATTAATAAAATATTGAAATTATGGCCTACCATTAATTTATTTATTTCTAATATGATTTCCCGGTTTTTCATTTTTGAAACTTCCAGGGTTCACTTACACAAAAATCATATCCCTGACATAGCCGATTATCTTAATGATAGATCATTTTCCTGGTCATGCCACCGTCAATGATAAAGTTCTGGGCGGTGATGAAATTATTTTCTTCCCTGAGCAGGAATTGGACCATGGAAGAGATATCCTCCGGTTGGCCTACCCTGCCAGCCGGATGCTGTGAATGATCCGTTTCCGATAGATTTGACTCCTTCCGGTTCTGCTTTTTCTGGTGTGGTGTCACATCGATCCAGCCCGGGCTGATGGCATTGACCCGGACATCGGGTCCCAGGCTTATGGCCATGGCATGCGTGAGCGCATATATACCTCCTTTCGACGCGGAATAAGCTTCCGTATCAGGTTCTGACATAAAGGCACGTGTGGAGCAGAGGTTGATGATCGCACCCCTTGATCTTTTCAGGTAGGACAGGGAATGTTTAACACAAAGGAATGCCCCTGTGAGATTCGTGCTGATCACCATCTGCCATTCCTCCAGGGAAATCTGTTCCAGTGGTTTTTTGATCGATATGGCTGCATTGTTGATCAGGTAATCGATGGAACCAAAATCTTCAACTGTTTGCTGAATGGCATTTGTCACCTGGCCCTCATCTCTGATATCGGTTTGAATAAAGATGTATTGACCGGGAAGATCGAATTCCCTGACGGTCTCCAATCCGGCTTCGCGGTCAATTTCAATAACAGCGACATGATATCCTTCCTTTAAAAGGTCCCGCGCGATGATCCTGCCTATTCCCTGTCCACCTCCGGTAATGACTACTGTTTTATTCTTCATATTTTCAGTTTTTGGTTAAAGGGTTACTAAATTACGCCTCCAACGCTGATTTTTCCTTCTCATCAATTGAATAATATAGGCTTGCGAATGCTGAAGAGATCCACATGGCCGAAAAGAATACCCCCACGATCATCAGGATCAATCCAAAGATGATGAGGAAAAAGGAAATCACCCCCATGCCGAAAACTTTCCAGCCATGGCCATAGGTCATCTGCCAGCTCTTTTCAACCGCCTTGATCGGATCAAGTTTTCTGTCCATGACGAGGTAAGGAACGAATACCAGCCTGACCGCCAGAATGAAACCGGGAATTATAAAGAAAATAAATCCCAGGATGATCAGGGCTGTGGCCAGTAAATGGGCCAGCACAATATTTACATAATTGTTAAAACCTGAGAAGATTTCCTTGAAATCGAGATTTTCATTCCTGATGGCCCGCAGAAAAAACATGTCGATCCCATATGAAATAATAGGATACAATAAAAGGCTGTACAGGAATGAAATAATCCCGAGAAAGACCCAGCCGGCAGTTATTTGGTCATTGATATCCTTGGCCAGTCCGGTTGGTATTTGTGCTATTGCACCGATGATGGTTACGAGAAAGAGATACAGAAAAAATTTTTTAATCTGGTTCCAGCCATAGCCGAAATTATGGCTGATGCTTCCATCGGGAACGAAACCCGGTTGCTGATACATGTTGTCCATTTTTTTAACTTTTTTTCTTCAAGTATACGGGCATCTTGCCTGAAATCTTTCCAACTTTAGTCGTGTTTTCAAATTCAATACTTTGGTAGGGTAAGGGGGTTTCGGAATATGCTTACTTTTGACCGGACATGGTAGAACTTCTCTTTCTGTTAATTTTCTTTTTTTGCCTTGCCTTTGCGGCCGGAGCCATCCTGCTTTCCCAGAAAAT
>JAGTVG010000378.1 GCA_018224645.1 Cyclobacteriaceae bacterium | reverse complement strand
GGAAGGAAAGACAACTCTTATTTTTTTCCAGGCAATATTCATTGAATTTACCGGAACAGCCACGGAAAAAGATTTGATTTTTATTAAAGTAAAATTTAATTATATTATTATATACTACTGATGAGCAGTATTTTATATGTATTTATCTAAAGTTTTAATTCAGATAATTCCGGATCATCATTAACCCATAATTTATCGTCAATGAAAAATGGAAAATTCTGCTGGGGTATTATCGGCTGCGGCAAGATCGCACATCAGTTTGCCATATCACTATCCGTTTTGCCACAGGCTGAATTATTGGGCGTGGCTTCAAAATCAGGTGAAAGAGCAGAAAGTTTTGCCAGGAAATATAATGCCGGGCACTGGTTTGACTCCTATCGGGATCTTGCCAGAATGCCTGAACTGGATGCCGTCTATGTTGCCACTACCCATAATTTTCATTATGAAAACAGCATGTTATGCATCGATCATGGAAAAGGTGTATTGTGTGAAAAGCCATTGACAGTGACGGCCCGGGAGGCGGAACGGCTCATCAGCCATGCCATTTCCCGGAAGGTATTCCTGATGGAAGCTTTCTGGACCCGGTTCCTTCCATCCACAAAAAAACTTTTGGAGTTGCTGGACCGGAAGGTGATCGGTGAGGTAAAAATGGTGAAAGCCGATTTCGGCTATAATTTTCCTTTCGATGCCATAAGCAGGGTCTATGACCCCGGTTTGGCCGGAGGCGCCCTCCTGGACGTGGGGGTTTATCCCATCAACCTTGCGCAACAAATTTTCCGGTCGGATCCGGTGGATATCCAGTCCTCTTTTATCATGTCGCCTACCCATATTGATGAACAGTCCAGTTATATTTTCAGGTATGAGGGATCCAGGATGGCTGTACTTTACGCAGCCGTGAATGTGGAGACCAGACATGATGCCTGGATATATGGTACGGAAGGGATCATCCATATGCCCAGGTTCTATTGCGCCTCAAAACTTCATGTTTCAAGAAGTTCCGGGGAAAAGGAAACCCTCGAACTTCCCTTTGTTTCGACCGGATACAGTTATGAGGCCGAGGAGGTGATGCGATGTATGGGATCAGGTAAAATCGAATCGGACATCATGCCTCACCGGGAATCCCTCGGGATACTGAAGATCATGGATAAGATGCGGCAATCATGGGGTTTGATTTATCCGGCTGATCTGATTGAAAGGCTGCCCTGATATTTTCTTTTTCAGGCTCTGTCAAACCTGGAACGTGAAAGATATCTGATACAGCGTTCAGTAGATACTTTTTTATCCGATTCATGCCATCACTCAGAGTGAGGGCATGAATCGGATAAAAAAGGGATGCCCGGTTAAGGGCATCCCCATCCAAAAAGGAATTATTTGGATTTAATGACGAGTTTATCCTTATTCGCAACCTTCCCGTCATTGTCCTTGATGATTTTATTAAAACGCAATTTTTTCAAACCGGAAAATCCGTAAACAGCCTGTTTTTTAAAGGTTTTCGGAAATGTTTCGAAACCCGGAAAACCCAGCCTGATGTCCCTCCCATCATAGGGGATATGGCTGGTGCCAAAAAGATAATCCCACAGGCTCAGCGAGATGCCGAAATTCATGCCATAAGGTCTATCCCGGGGAATATCATAGGCATGATGCCACATGTGCATATTCGGATTGTTCAGGATATATTTTAACGGGCCTATGTTGACCCGGAAATTGGCATGATTCCAGTGACCGATGGCAATCGTGAAAATATGGACGAAAAAGAAATCATCGATGCCGAATCCGAAAAGGGCCATCACCAGATAAACGGCGGTTTTATAGACAAGTGTTTCCATCCAGTGATAACGGAGGTGGGCTGCAAATCCCATCTGTTCGACAGAATGATGCACCTTGTGAAATTCCCACAGGAATGGCACTCTGTGCAGTAACCTGTGTATCCACCATTCGACAAAATCCTTCACAAAGAATAAGGTGAGCAGCTGCAGGCCCAGCGACCAGTTACTTACCCGGATGGCTATGGTATGGGTGATTCCGAATGAAGCCAGAACGTCGATCCACATATTGACCACAACATCAGAAGCAGCATTATATATGATCAGGGAAAAAATGAAAAAATTGAAGAACATATAGAAAAAATCCAGCCAGAAATCTTTCCTGAACCGGAGCTGGTCCTTCCGCCAGGGTTTTAACCATTCCAACGCCAGAAAAAATCCGGATATCACAACGAGGTACCAGAAATAATTATGCCACCACGGTCCCTCACCGGAAAATGTAATCTCCTGCCATAAATATCCTGCATACCCTGCATAACCATTGATGAAGATATCAAAGTATTTTCCCATGGATAAGGATCATTGATTTTGACAATACAAACATATTGATTTTTTATCATATGAAATATATTTCATATTAATATTTTTTGTTTTTATTTGCATTTGATTGTGTAAATTGGTTCCTCTATTTGAAATTAATAATAATGAAACATTTTTTCACTTTCCTTGCCATATTTAGCCTGATGATAACCGGGTGTAATCCATCCAAAGAAAGAGTATCCGATTCGCAAATGAAGGAGAAAGCCATGGAGGAAGGCAACCGGATTACCATGGAAACACAGCAATTGCTGGGAACAACACTGAAATCGACCATACAGGAGCAGGGAATCCCGGAGGCCATGAGATACTGCAATCTTAATGCATATCCCCTGGTCGACTCAATCGAACGTAAATATTCCGTGATCATCAAAAGGGCGAGTACCCGTTTCCGGAATCCCCAGGATGCACCGGACGAGGAGGAGCTTAAATTTATCGAGGCTTATCAGGATAGTCTGACGGCAGGAAAAACTCCCGGGGTATTTGTGGAAATCAATGAAAAGGAAATCCATTTTGCCAGACCGATCCTGCTTAACGATGCAGTCTGTCTGAATTGCCATGGCCAGGCCGGATCGGACATCGCCCCGGAAAACTACCAGGTGATCAAGGCCCTTTACCCCGATGATAAAGCCACCGGATATAAAATGGGAGATCTGAGAGGCATCTGGAGCGTCAGGTTTTCAAAGGATGATCTGATTAAAGCCATAGATTCCGGCAACGAAAGCCGGTAAATCAATCCTGTTCAACGGGTCGATAATTGATTGGAGGCCAAAATTTCGGAAGCCGTTCCATTATGACTTCAGACAGGCTTCTGTCACATCCCGGGCATCACTGAATTCCCTGTTTAGTTCAGGGAATCTGCCATGATCCACGGAGGCATTATCCTTAATGGCATATTTTATTCTGAGTTGCCCGGTTTTTAGATTGGTCTGCATGTCACGATGGAAATAATTGATTGAAAAAAGGAGGGCGAAGATCAACAGCAAAACAATCGTCATATTCCGGAACCTAGGGTAAGCCATAGCCCTTTATTTTAATGAATGACGTTTTCTCGAACAGCCACAAAAGAATTTGAGATGAGGAGGAAATATGATTTATATCATATTTTCATTTGATGGCAATCATTCCCCAAAGATATTAATCCTTTCAATTTTGTATGCAATTGATTTATAT
>JAGTVG010000377.1 GCA_018224645.1 Cyclobacteriaceae bacterium | reverse complement strand
TATTTTTTTTCTCTTCGTGATTTTTATTGTCATAAAAAGAAGGAAGATCAAAAAAATCATTGATCAGCCTGTTATTGCATTTTGTTTCTTTTTTACGCTTACATTTTCTTTTGCGGTAGGCATTTCAACTTATAATTTTGGTTCGCTGGTCAGATACAAAATCCCGATGATGCCTTTTTTTCTGATCGGACTGATACTCCTGCTGTATTATTCAAAAAGGCCGAGGAAAGTGTCCCGGTTGGAAGTGAGGGAAAATGCATCTTCAACAAGTTTCTTACCGGACGCTCCCATCGAGGTACGCCGTGAAGGATCCTGAATTAAGATCTCCAGGTATTTGATCCATTCGGATCCGTTCCGGCATAAAAATCCATTTCCACCATGATCGATCAGCCGGGAATTGAATCCTACCGGGGATGCCAGAGCCGGAATACCCAGTGAAAAATATTCAAGGATTTTAAAACCGCACTTTCCCAGCGTCCATGGATCTTCGGGAAGCGGCATTAACCCAACATGGATCCGGCTGAGATCATCCCATTCCCCCGTCTTTTTCCATCGAATGAATTCCATCTTTTTAATTTTCCAGGCAGGCTGATGATTACAAATGATCAGTAGGCTTGCCTGCTCATATTCGTTCAGAATCTTCTGTAAGGGGTCCAGGATCATTTCGAGATATTTCATAGTCGTATGGGTGCCTGTCCAGCCTATGGTGACATGTTCTTTGCGATGGTTAACCTTGATGTGAGCGGTTTTTGAGGTATCGACCGTGGTGGGATTAATGGTTATCCGGGAATTATACCGCAAGGCAAAATCAGCCAGGTACTGGTTGCCGGCGCTTACACGGCAGCTTTTTCTGCAGAGGTAGGCAACCTTCTGATGCCATTTTAATCTGAGAAACCACCTGTTACCGGAAGATTCATCTGGAATCCAGATGGCATCATCAAAGTCAAAGATCACCTGTTTTTTAAATACCTGAATTAATATCCATTCAAAGACAGGGGGCCCCAATGGGGTCAGTTCCCGGTGGATCAGAACGTAATCGGCATCAAGGGATTTCAGCAGTTGAATGCTTCTCCGCATAAAACCAGCCACAATCCCGGCTGTTTTTCTAAAATAATGTTTTTCTTTATAAAGGACTTCAAATGCCCATCGGGGATAAAAGGAATACAGGTTATGATCAATGCCCTTTTTTTCCAGTTCGTTGAAATATTGTTCAAATCTGAACCGTTGTGACGCTACCGTATTGATGGGATAGGGAGCAAAAAAGGCTATTTTCATGATTGATCATGCTTTCTTGATCAATTCACGCAGGGATATCCATCCTCTTCCGTTAATGACTTCCGGAATTCCCTGTTTCCGAAGAATAGATCTGGCCCTGCCGCTCCGGCTGCCTGTCTGGCAACATGTGATGACTGGCTTGTCCATTTTTCTGATCTTTGCTGAATTTTTTCTTATCTGGTCGAGCGGAATATTTACAGCCTGTTGGATATGCCCCATTTTATATTCCTGGGGAGTTCTGACATCGATGATATATGCGCCACGTCGTATGGCATCCACCAATAATTCTTTTCTTTTTCCAATGCCAAACAGGTTTTTCAGGTAATCAAACATTTTCCAGGATCTTATTCAACACCAACGAGAGCCCTAATATACTGTTGTCTTTCAAAATATTCAGGTTGCATGGCATTTTTTTGACTGATGAGTCCCCTGAACTCATCCAGGCTGGCATATTCGTTTCTTCTCATCCATTCCTGCAGGTAGAAGAGCATGTTTTCTATCTGGCTTAAACCATTGATGTATAAAGTTGAACAGATCTGTACTGCAGAGGCACCGGCAAGAATCTGTTTTACCACTGCTTCTCCATCATGGATCCCGGAATTGGCGACAAGAGTGCAGTTTATTTTTTTATAGAGTATGGCGATCCACCGGAGGGTATTGGACATTTCCGCCGGGGATGAATACCGGTTTTTTGACTGGAATTCGAAAGTCTGGATATCAATATCAGGCTGGTAAAAACGATTGAAGAGCACGAGAGCGCTGGCACCACTTTTTCTGACTTTGGTTGCAACCCGGGGAATGGAAGTAAAATAGGGTCCAAGTTTTACGGCAACAGGTATATTTATGTTATGTTTAACTATTTCTATGATCCTGTACATCCTTTCTTCTATATCCTGGGGATTTTCATCGAATTTTTTCGGCATCAGGGCAATGTTCAGTTCCAGTCCATCCGCACCCATAGCTTCAATATATTTTGCATAATCTGTCCATGCGGCATCAGAAATACAATTTATACTGGCAATGATCGGTATTTCCACCGCTTCCTTCGCTTTTTCGATCATTTCGAGATATTCATCCGACCGCTGGGTCATTCCCATCTGCCGGAGATAGTCGATTTCTTCGGTATGGCCAACAGATTCAGCTGAAAGTTCGAGTTTCCGCGTATCCGAAAGGATCTGTTCTTCAAACAAGGATTTCAGCACAACCGCACCCGCACCTGCATCCGCTAGTCTTTTCACACCGTCTGCACTATGACTTAAACTGCAACTGGATATGACGATGGGGTTTTTCAGAATCAAACCCATATAATTGGCAGACAGATTGATCATTTTTTTATCCTTTTAAGTGATAACCACAATTTACACAATTCCGGCGAAACCCATAAATGCCAGGGATAATAATCCTGCAACAATTAAGGCAGCCGGCACGCCCCGGATACCGGGAGGTACATCCGCCAGATCCATATGTTCCCTGATACCGGCAAAAAGTATCAGTGCCAGTCCGAAACCAATCGCATTAGCAACGGCAAAAACCACACTTTCCATCAGGTTATATTCCTTCTGAATGACGAGGATCGCTACCCCAAGGATCGCACAGTTCGTGGTGATCAGTGGAAGATATACACCGAGGGCCTGGAAGAGGGCCGGACTTACCTTTTTTAAGATGATCTCAACCATCTGAACGAGTGCGGCAATCACCAGGATATAACTGATGGTCTGCAGATAAGCGATATCGAAGGGTTGCAGGATAAAATAATTGATCAGGTAGGTCACAATGGTAGCCAGTGTCATCACAAATATGACAGCGCCAGACATGCCGAAAGAGGTACTCAGCCGGTTCGAAACTCCGAGAAAAGGACATACACCCAGGAACTGGGCTAACAGGATGTTATTGATGAATATCGCGGATATGACTATGATGATATATTCCATGTTAAAAAATTAGGCTTTTTTCAATCTGTTCATGATGGCAATCAGGTATCCCAGGGCCAGGAAAGCTCCCGGAGGGAGTATAAAGACAAGGACGCCATCACCTTCCAGAAATTTATATCCGAATATCGACAAACTTCCGAAAATTTCCCTGACACTTCCAAGAAGAGTAAGGGCGAGGGTAAATCCCAGGCCCATGCCCAGCCCGTCCATCAGGGAAGATGTAAAGGTATTTTTGGAGGCAAAGGCTTCGGCACGGCCCAGTACGATGCAGTTAACCACAATCAGCGGGATAAAAAGGCCAAGCTGTTCGTGCAGGCCAGGAAGATACCCTGCCATAAAAAGGTCAACAACAGTGACAAATGTGGCAATGATCACAATGAATGCCGGTATCCTTACTTTATCAGGGATCACATTTTTAACCAGCGAAACGACGATGTTGGACATCAGCAGCACGAATAAGGTTGCCAGTCCCATACCCATCCCGTTGATGGCTGTGGAGGTAACGCCCAGTGTCGGGCACATCCCAAGCAATAAGACAAAGACGGGATTTTCCCGGATAAGACCCCTGCTTAAATTTTTCCATTGACTCATAACGAACCTCCTTTCCTGTAACTCTCCACCGCCAGTTGTATGGCATCACAAAAGGCCCTTGAACTGATCGTGGCGGCAGTGATGGCATCGATTTCACCGCCATCCTTTTTCACTTCAATCGTTGTTTCCGATGGGTTGAGGCCTTTGAACTGACCTTTGAACCCGGGATCCGACATCTTGCTGCCCAGTCCCGGTGTTTCCTTATGCTCAATGACAACCACATCTTGCAGGGTGCCATCGGGTTTGATCCCAACCATCACCCAGATCAATCCACTGTAACCGTTTTTGGAAAACGACCGGATGGCAACACCTTCCAGTTCCCCATTTTTCAATGCCGGATAAACTTCGAGGCTATCCTCCCCGGAGGCAGCCGGAATGATGTACATGTCCTCGACGGGATTATTGTCATATCCCGTAACCACCTGGTCTATGGCTGCCAGTTTTTTAGCCAGTTTGGCGGATTCGATCGGTGCTTTGGTGATCTCATACACATAAGCCAGTGCTGTTGAAGCCACCAGGGTAACAACCAGCAGGGTCATGAGCATATTAAAAAACGTGGATTCTTTTTTAGCCATTTTTTACTTTTTCGCCGAAGCTTATGGGTTTGACATATTTATTGATCAGGGGTACAAAAGCATTCAGTATCAGGATGGCAAAGGAAACCCCTTCAGGGTAGGCTCCAAAAACCCTGATAAGGATGGTAATTACCCCTATGCCGACCGAATAGATATACATGCCGCGAATCGACATGGGGGATGTCACATAATCGGTTGCCATATAGATTGCCCCCAGCATTGCCCCACCGGTAAGGATATGGAATATGGGATCCATATTTTGTTCAGGATTTCCGAGCCATAATATACCCGAAAAGATAAACATGGTGGCGATGATGGTTACTGGTATATGCCATGTGATCACTTTACGATAGACCAGATAAAGGAACCCCAGAATGAGCAGGAAGGCTGAAATTTCTCCCAGGCTGCCTGCCTGCGATCCTATTAAAAATTCGGTATAGGAAGGGATCTGTTTCATCAATGAAGTCATACTTTCCCCGTTCTTGATCCCTTCCTTGATGATGGAGAGGGGAGTGGCCCCCGTAACCGTATCGGCGAAGGACATCCGGTCCTGGAAAGGTACCGGCCAGGTTGTCATCTGTACCGGAAAGGAGATCAGGAGGAAAACCCGGCCGACAAGGGCCGGATTGAAGGGATTGTTTCCCAATCCGCCAAACGACATTTTCCCGATCCCTATGGCGACAAAACTACCGATCACAACGATCCAGATCGGCAGATTGCTCGGTACATTAAAAGCGAGCAGGATGCCGGTGATGATGGCGGAGCCATCCAGGATATCGGGTTTGCGTTTGATGATGTATTTTGCAATAACGTATTCAAAAAACAGGGACGACAATACAGCCGCCAGGGTAACCATCAGGGCACCCAGTCCAAAAACATACACCGAAAAAATTAAGGCGGGCAACAGGGCAATCACGACATCATACATGATCCTGGGAATACTCTGTACCTGATGGATATGGGGTGAGTGGGAAACGGTCAGTAATTTTGTTTCCATGGATTAAACTCTTTGTCTTTCGCGAATAAGATTTGTAACGGTGGATTTCCCTAACCGGATATAATCGAGTAATTCCCTGTTGGACGGGCAAATATAGGAACATGATCCGCATTCAATACAATCCAGAATCCGGTTGGCTTCAATTTCATCAAAATTCCCTCTCATGGTCATGTTCTGCAGATAGAAAGGTTCAAGTCCCATGGGACAGACCTGAACACATTTTGTACACCGGATACAAACCTTGCTTGCCTTCCGGTGGGCTTCCTTCTCATCCAGGATCAGGATCCCTGAAGTGCCTTTGGTTACCGGGATATCGAGATCATTGAGCGCTTTTCCCATCATTGGTCCTCCACTGATCACCTTTCCTGTATTTTCAGGAAGTCCCCCGGCCGCTTCGATCAATGCATTTACGGGCGACCCTATCCGGGTTAAAAAGTTGCCGGGGTTTTTAACGGATTTTCCTGTTACCGTTACGATCCGTTCTATCAGGGGTTTATTTTTCAAAACAGCTTCATATACGGCATAAGTGGTCCCAACATTATGAACCACTGTCCCAACATCTATGGGCAATTTGCCGGAAGGAACTTCCCGGTCGATCAATGCTTTGATCAATTGTTTTTCACCGCCCTGCGGGTACTGAACTTTAAGAGGCACTACCTGGATGCCTTTTTCTTTTCCGGCCAGGGAGGAAATTTTTTCTATGGCATCGGGTTTATTGTTCTCGATCCCAAGGATGGCTTTATCCACGCCAAGGGCTATCATTAAAATCCGGATGCCAACGATAAGTTCTTCGGGTTTTTCGATCATCAGCCTGTGATCCGCTGTCAGATAGGGCTCACATTCAACACCATTGATGATCAGGACATCCGCTTTTTTACCCTTGGGAATATTCAGTTTAATGTGCGAAGGGAAAGTAGCACCCCCCATTCCCACAATTCCTCCATTCAGTATTTTCTGCAATATTTCATCCCGGCTGTATGGGATTCCGGTGATCAGTTTGCCTGAATTGTCGATTCCGTCGAGCCATTGCTCCTCCTTATCCGCACGGATCATGATGGCCATCCTGCGGTAACCGCTGGAATCCATCTCGTCGCTGATCTTGGCAATTTTCCCGCTGATTGATGCGTGGATATTTGCACTTACGAACCCCCCGGTTTTGGCGATGACCTGGCCGGTTTTTACCTGTTCGCCTCTTTCCACGACAGGTACTGCGGGAGTCCCGATATGTTGTGATATAGGAATACTCACTGAACCCGGCAGGGGCAATATTTGAATGGGCTGATCGGCAGAGAGTTTATTTTCTTCAGGATGAATGCCTCCCTTCGAAAAAGTTTTCAAACCATTAAAAATGAACATAAACATTATTCGCTCTTTTCACCTTGTTCAATATTCGTATTCTGTTGAGGGTTTTCTGATTCCCCTTCCTGTTTTTCAACCCTGTTAAGGATCCTTTCCTCCTGCATCTTCTCCTCACTTTTTGTCATGGCGAGTTTCCGGTCAGGCCGGTCTACAGGGGCTCTGTCTTTTGGTGGGGGAAAATTGATCTCAAGGATTGAATTACTTTTACAGACATCCACACATTTCCTGCATAATTTACATTTTTCAGGATCGATCACGGCCAGTGAATTTGTTACCGATATGGCATCATACCTGCATTCTTCGACACATTTTTCACAGCCAGTACAGGCCACCGAACAGTATTTTTTAGCAATACCCCCCTTTTCCTCATTCATACAGGCTACATAGATCCTCCTGTTCTTGCGGCCCTTCGGCCACAATTCCATGATATCTTTTGGACAGGCTACCACGCAGGCATTGCAGGCAACACATTTATCTTCCAGAACCACGGGTAGTCCCGTCTTTTCATCCATGTACATGGCATCAAAATCGCAGGATTCGACACAATCCCCCAATCCGACGCAACCATATGCACATCCGGTATCACCTCCATACAACAAAGATGCAATTTTACAGTTCGAGGCACCCTCGTATACATTTGTCTTTTTCCTGTGTTCAAAGGATCCTGAACATTTTACTACCGCAATGTAGGGATCCTTTTCTTCCACCTCAGCGCCGAGGATTTCACCTACTTTCTTCATGACGTCATTCCCGCCAACCGGACAGTGCATCGATGATATATCATCTGCAGCTACCAGGGCTTCGGCAAAGGCCCGGCAGCCGGGAAAACCACATCCACCGCAATTGGTGGCAGGAAGCACTTCTTCAACTGCTTCAATCTTAGGATCAGTCTCGACATGGAACTTTTTCGCGATGAAATAAAGTATGATCGCTGAAACTGCACCAAGGCTGCTTAAGGTAATTATCGTTGTTAATATTGTTTCATTCATACTGATTGATTCTTAATGGTTCTTATGGTAAACGCAAATCTGGTTTTCAATGAATCCCGGAAGAAGAAGAGTGTGATATAGTAAGGTACCAGTATTACTAATGATAATAGGCCGGAAACTGCTTCGTTGCCGGACATGGTCAATGAAATCACCAGAACGGCGATCATTAGGAAAAAAGGGACCATGTAACCCAGCAACAAGGCAAGGGGGCCCAGGATCCTCTCGTAATTCACGATTACCTTGTCTCCTTTACTGATGTTATTATTTGCAGTATGGAGGACTTCGACGGATTTATTGTCGACATCCGACACGTGGCAGAAACCTTTTACATGACAGCCGGAACAAGAAGAAGTGTTGATCAGACTTACTGATAATGAGTTTTCGTTCACCTGAGTAACAATGCCTTGATGTTCAATATATCCTGTCTGCTTCATCCTCAAATTAAACTGTTCAAAAATAGGTAAGACATGCCTTAAAAAACATGATATTTATTAGGTTTTATTTTTGCAAAATTCATCCATAACATAAAAAAAGCCCCGATCCTGTCGGGGCCTGTGTCTTGATTGTGCTGATCCGGAACGACTTTTACTATAGTTGTCCCTTGATATCATTCACCCATTTGGCTAGACGACCGTCAGTAAGGTCGGATTCGTTGTCCTCATCAATGGGCAATCCAATGAATTTTCCATCAAAAAGTGCTCTTGAATCATCAAAAGTATATTCCTCCGTATCAACTGCCCCTATAAATTTCGCGCCACTGTCCTTGATCCTTTCATAAATGATCCCCAGGGCATCAACAAAGGTGTCAGGATAACCATCAGCATCACCTGTCCCGAAAAATGCAACTGTTTTACCAGTAAAGTCAACATCATCGAGGACATCAATGAAGGTTTCCCAATCTTCCTGAAGTTCGCCGATTTCCCATGTGGAAGCACCGAAGATCAGGTTATCATATTTTTGTAAATCATCTGCAGATGCTGAATCCACATTAAATACGTCTACCCCGCCCAGAAGGTCTTTAAGTTTGTAAGCAACATTTTCTGTGTTACCTTCCGTCGAGCCGTAAAAAATTGCTGTTTTACCCATAATTTTTAATATAATTTATACTTTAACAACGAATACAATGACTTGAATTTTCACGGCCTAATATTACTAAAAAAAGGTGCAAAAAAGTATGATTTCATTTAGTTAATATAACTTTTGCCTAATAATTCCTTTGCATTTTTAAAAGCGGCCTCAGTTGGATGGTCCCCTCCGATCATTTTCGCGATTTCAAGGACCCTTTCCTCATCTGTTAATTTTTTCACAAGGCTGATGGATTTTTCCGAATGATTGTCCTTGTATACATAATAATGAGTATTGCCGAAAGAGGCGATCTGGGGCAGATGGGTTATGGTGATCACCTGGTGATTTTCTGCCATCTGCTTCATCATTGTCGCCATTTTAATTGCGATTTCACCGGAGATGCCTGTATCGATCTCGTCCAGTATCAGGGTCGGCAGGGCTGTTTTACTGGCAATGATGTGTTTGATACAGAACATGAGCCTGGAAAATTCCCCACCTGAGGCTACCTGTTTCAGATTCATGGGTATGACGCCCTTATTGGCACTGAATTTCAGGTCAATCTCATCGACTCCATGTTCGCCGGGTTCCGTGATCCTGTGATCTATCTTCAATTTCGCATCAGGTATGCCCAGTGACCGCAACATTTCCTCGATACGTTCAATGATCCGGCTGAAATTTTCCCGGCGGCAGCTGCTCAGTGAATCTCCCAGTTCAATTACCTTTTCAAATCTCGCGGCGGTTTCATTTTCAAGGTCCTTTATATCCGTATCGAGGTTGAGGTTTTTATTCACCTTTACTTTCAGAGACTGTTGAATGGCCAGTAATTCATCCACTGTATGCACCTGGTGTTTCTGAAGGAATTTATAGAGCAGATTCAGCCGGGATTGGGTTTCGGCGAGTTTTTCAGGATCATGTTCTACCGTATCGATTTCATTTTCCAGATCAGTTACAACATCCTTGATCTCAAGATAACTGCTGTTGAGCCTGGTCCTGATTTCTTCAAGCCGCATGGCGAAAGAAGCTATGCTGTCCATTTTTTTATTAACCAGCGAAAACTGATCGAGGACCGCATAATCGTGATTGTGAAGCATGGTGATAACCTCACTGATCACATTTTTGATTTCTTCGGCATGTTCCAGGGTAGAGAGATCATCCTCAAGGGATTCCTGTTCACCGGATTGCAGGTTGGCTGCATTTAATTCCTCGTATAAAAAATGATTGTAATCCGCCTCCTTCCTAAGCGATGTAGCGTCTTCCACCAGGTCATCCAGCCTCCTCTTTATCTTTATATATTCATGATATGCCTCCCGGTAATGCTGTAATTTTTCCTGATTTTGTGAAAAAACATCAACCAGGGAAAGCTGATAATTCAGGGAGCTTAATTTATACGTATCATGCTGGGAATGAATGTCCATCAGATGGGTGCCCAGTTCCTTCATGATATCCAGGTTGACGGGTGAATCGTTGATAAAGGCTCTTGATTTTCCGGAGGGTGAAATTTCACGCCTGACAATGGTTTCTTTCAGGTAGTCCAGCTCATTTGATTCAAACAGTTCCTGCAGGGCGTACTCGCCGATATTAAAAACTCCTTCCACGATACATTTTTCACCCATATCGTATAAGACCCGGGTATCCACCCGGTTTCCCAGAAGCAGTCCTACGGCACCGATCATGATCGATTTGCCGGCCCCTGTTTCCCCTGTGATCATGTTCAGTCCGGGAGAAGGAGTAATTTCCAGATGACGGATCAGTGCATAATTCTGTATCTGAAGATTCTTTAACATACAATTCCGGGATAACTGAATTTCTGGACTGATGTCCCGGTCCCTTTTTCCTCAACATACATCGCGACCGGAACCCGGGGCATCGTCAGCAAATATACAAATAAGATTTATTGAGGCAGGACACGAACTTTCAAAATAACTGATCAGTGAATTTTCCCAGGCAACTCAGGCAGATTTCAGTCCTGAATGATGATCTTATATTTTTCGGTTTTGGTTGGATCAATCTCTGTGAGTATATTATAGGCTTCCCGTCGTACCTGCATGTTGCCTTCAGAGAAAATACTGGCGATCTCATCGGTTTTTGCATCGAAAAATGATATGACAATGATCGCATTGGGTTTGAGTTCCTTTATTTTCTGGATCTCCTGTAATACTTTCAGGATTTCATTCCTGGCCTCATCAGGTTCGGTGATAAACCTGTCCAGGCCCAACCGGTGATACTGGTACATACCCTGTCTGATCCCTTCCATTTGCTGGTTACGCAGATTTTCCACCAGCCAGTAACGATTCCGGTTGCTGTCAAACGCCTGCCATCCAGGGCGGTCAGAGGACTGAGCAAGGGTAACAATATTCTGGGCGATATCATAATAAGGTTCGCCGGCGAGCAACCCGAATGAATCAAAGTCAAGGCCCAGGATAATATAAGCATAGAAAGACAGCATGGATACCAGGTTACTGTTATAGGTATTCTCATTGTATTGAAGGGGCTGCGATTCAACATATTCGAACTGCCATTCACGGTCGGCAAAATTCAACAGCAGTGTCTCATAATTTGAATCATATACAGGCCGCGCAGCCTGGATCTGGACTGTGGCATTAAAACTACCGATGGAAGGCATACTTTCTATGGTGATGGATACATTACAAACTATCCTTTCATGCATGCGGTATACATCGTTCGTCCATTTTGTATTATTCATGAATTGTTCGAACGAATTTTCCATATCCCTGAATATATTCCTTTCGGTCGTCTGAACCCGGTCAGCATTCACGATTACCTGACAGTACAATTCCTGTCCGGTTGATGGCGATGCAACGAAAAATACAAGTATAAGGCAATATATCAGTTTATGAATCATGTATCCTGTTTGATAGAAAATCAACGATATCTTTAGCCACAAGGGTCTTGTGTTTCAGCTCAAATGATTTTTTCAGGCCCGTTTCATCCAGGATCGAAATTTTATTGGTCTCTGATGAAAAGCCGGCACCTTTGTCCTGCATTGAATTCAGGACAATAAAATCCAGATTTTTTTCCTTTAGTTTTAACGTTGCATTCCGGATTTCATTATCCGTTTCCAGGGCAAATCCTACATTTACCTGTTTATTTTTCTTCTTCTGACCCAGTTCAAAAGCGATGTCAGGATTTTTTACAAGCTCAATCGACAGTGGCCCGGCTGATTTTTTGATTTTCTGTTCCGCCGGAATTGACGGTCTGTAGTCTGCTACTGCCGCAGAAAAAATGGCAATATCCGTCTTTTCATAAAATGCCAGACAAACTTTATACATATCCTGCGCACTGGACACCTGTATCCTGTTGATCTTAGCCTGTTTCAAACGCAGATGGGTTGGGCCGCTGACCAGGTTTACGGTGGCTCCCCGTTTTGCCAGTTCGTCAGCCAGCGCATATCCCATTTTTCCTGAGGAAAAATTACTTATAAACCGGACCGGATCGATTTTTTCATGGGTGGGACCGGCAGTGATCAGGACAGATAGCCCCCTGAACTCATCTTTTTTTTTAAAATGCTCCTTCAGGATCTCAAGCAGGTCTTCTGGTTCTGTCATTCTTCCTTCTCCGGACAAACCGCTGGCAAGTTCCCCGTACGGGGCTTCGACCAGGTGGTTCCCGTAGGAAGATAATTTTTCCAGGTTTCCTTTCGTAGAGGCATGCTGATACATATCAACATCCATGGCCGGTGCTACGAAAACCGGGCAGCGAGCCGAAAGGTAGGTGGCCAGTAAAAGATTATCACAAATACCATTTGCCATTTTTGAGATCGTTTTGGCACTGGCAGGTGCGATCAGAAAAAGATCTGCCCATAGGCCGAGATCTATATGGCTGTTCCATTCCCCTGTTTTTTCCTCCTGGAATTGTGTCAAGACCGGATTCCTTGACAGCGTGGATAAGGTCAATGGGGTAATAAAATCAAGAGCAGAGTTGGTCATGATTATTTTCACCTCTGCTCCCTGCTTTATCAGAAGTCGTATCAGGATGGCAATTTTATAGGCTGCTATGCTGCCGCATACGCCAATCAATATTTTTTTGCCATGAAGCATTTGATTTAGTACTCTTTATTGTCCTCCTCGAAATCGGCTATCCTGAAACTTAATTCTCCGTTGAGGAATTCTTCTGTTGCAACCGTGGATGGTTTTGGCATTCTCTCGTAAAATTTGGAGATCTCAATTTGTTCGCGGTTTTCAAATATTTCTTCCAGGTTATCCACGGTCGAAGCAAATTCAGCCAGTTTGGAATTCAGCTCTTCTTTTTGTTTGGCTGCAATCTGTCTTGCGCGTTTAGCAATAACCGCTACTGATTCATAAATATTGGTGGTCGGCGCACTGAGTTTGTCGACGTCCCGGGTAATTATTGAAGAATTAGTTGACATAATATTTTTGTTTATCTATAAGTTATTTTTTTGCAGTTTATCCAGTTCATCAAGGACATTTACATAGATATTTTCAGCACTTTTTACTTGTTCACTTTGCGGATAGTTATCGATGAAATACTGATAATGATCTATGGCTGTCAACAGACGTTCTCTCATTCTGCTTCTGATGCTCTTTTTTGCAAGGTTGTAGGCGGCTTCAATTTTTAAATAGCAGATGTCTTCATTCAGGTTGGAATCCGGAAAATCATCCTGAAAATTTTCAAAAGCGATTAAAGCGGCTTTCAGGGCCTCGCCTCCATTGTATTTTTCAAGCTTGTAATACTGAACCGCATTTTCATAAGCCTTTCGTTCCAGCTTGAGTTGTAACTGATCAATGATCTGGTTGGCATCGTTAGCATATTTGCTCTGCGGATACCTGTTGATGAAGGATTGCATTGAAGCGATCGCTTCCCGGGAATTAGTCTGGTCCAATTCAAAATCCGGAGAATCCAGGTAGAGGGAATAAGCATGCATATACATGGCTTCCTCCGCATATTCGCTTCTGGAATATATCGTGTAGAAGGTCTTGAAATAATGCGCACTCATGATATACTGTTTCTGATAATAATACGAGTATGCAAAATAAAACTGTATCCTTTCTGCCTCCGGTCTCCCACGAAGGATCGGAAGGATCTCTTCGATCAACACACTCGCCTTGTAGTAATCCTCCCTGTCATAATACTCAAGTGCAGCCCTGTATTTCACCTCCCAGTCATCACTTTTCTGTATCTGCCGGAATTTACTGCAGGAAGCCTGGAACAGGACCAGAATGATCCAACCGGTAATTATAAATATCTTCCTGTTCCTCATAGGGGTGCAAATATACTTGTGTTATATTTAATTAACAATTATCGTGCCTTCCGGAACACATTCTGATTCATATGAATTAACGAAAAACTGAGGTTGTTATTCCAATTGGCTGCCTAAGGGAACCTGCAAGGGATCGTTTTCCACCGGTAAAGAGGGAGGTGCTTCTGGCGGGTTAAGCATCTCGGAAAGCACAGGTTTTTCTTTTCCACGCCAATTAAAACCTTTCAGTCTCGTATCCGGTTCCTCCAATTCATGCGGCGGAATAAAGGTTGATTCCACGTCAACATAAAACGAAATGTTTGAAGCCCTGTTTTCCTTAAAGCGGATGATCATATTACTGCAGAGTGTTTTATTGATCCCGATCAGGGAATTATCCTCTTCGTCAAGGGCATAAAACAGGCTTTCACTGTTTCCAGTTACCACAAGGCGATCGATATCGTTATTTTCAAAATAGCCGGTCATCAGTTTGCCTTTCAACTGGTTGAAATTATCAGCCGTATCCAGCATGATCATGAACGAATTTTCAATCAGGTTCAGGGTTGAAATCTGGTCATTTTCAAATACAATATTAATGGAATCTGCCTCGATCTGGTTCCCTTCACTCCATATGACCGGATCATTATAGAGGTGGAGAATTGAATCGGCCAGGAAATAAGCCAGGGAATCCGATTTTCCCTGAAGGTCCTCCCTGAAGAATTGTACATGGCGGAAAGCTAGCAACCGTTTGTTTGCATCCAGGCTGTCGTCTACCGATACGAGTGTATCTGCAGTCAGATACAGGGTATCCAGTTCGAAGACTTTTTTCATTAACGCGTTGCCAAAAACCCTGGTGATCCCCACATCTTCAAAATTATCTGCGGCATCACCTGTTATGACAATATTATCATCTTTGGAGAACATATAGACATTTCCTCTCGCACTGTTGGAACCGGTACCCGGATCATAAAACAATTCATCCCCACGCAATATGTATGATTCTGTTTCTATCTCTCCGGAAGAAATTACAGTCTGGTTTACCCGCATGTTAAAAATTCCGCCTTCCTCGGTATGAACAGTAGAACCATCTGAAGACAGGATATCCGTTGGCCCGATTGTCGTGGCAATCTTGGTGGCCATATTATAGAACAGGGAATCGGTTTTTAAATTGTTTTCAGGATTAACCAGCACGACATCGGTTTTAAATGCCATGGTTTTCCCGGTTGAATTATAGTATCCCCTGTCGCTGGTAAGGATGTTTTCACCGTCATTGATGGTGCCTTGGTTAAAAAAATATGCCGACCGGTCATGGATGTTATAATCCAGAAAGTCTGTGGTCAGGATCACCGAATCTTCCTTATACACCACATTTTTCCGCAGGTTGGCCACCCGGGAATCCCCATCGTATTCCAGCCGTTCAGAAGTAATGTTAACCGAATCGATCGTGTCGAATATCCGCACATGCCCGAAGGCTTCAAGGGAATTTTCCCTCTTATATAAAAATGCGGAATCGCACCAGATCTCTGTGGATCCCTGGATAAAATGAACATTTCCGATGAATTTATTATATCGTTTGCCGTCCCTCCTTCCTCCTTCGAACTCATCCGCATTCACAAGATCAATCCTCCGCTGGCTTAAAACAGGAAGACTAATCAACAGAATGATCATCAGGAGCCCTATAATTCTGAACGATAAAATCATGTAATGGATATTCACGCAAAATTAAAGAAAAAGGATATCTTTAAATGATGTTGGATGACTTTTTACTTTTTACGGGGACGCATAACCTATGCCAGGAAAATGACAGGGTCCTTCTTGCCCTCAGTGGCGGGATCGATTCTATGGTGATGCTTGATCTGTTTATACGGGGTGGGTTTAAAGTGGGCATTGCTCATTGTAACTTCCAGCTGCGCGGAGCGGAATCCGATGGGGATGAATTGTTCGTAAAAAATAAGTCTGATGAAGCTAAACTGCCCTGTTATATCAGGAAATTCGAAACGCAGACATACGGCAGGGAACATAGAGTCTCCATACAGATGGCTGCGCGTGATCTACGGTACGCATGGTTTGAAGAACTGAGGTCTCAGCACCGGTATGACCGGATTGCCACGGCCCATCATTTGGATGATAATATCGAAACCCTGTTTTTTAATCTATTCAAAGGTACAGGGTTAAAAGGGCTTGCGGGCATTCCGGTCAGGCAGGACCATGTGATCCGTCCCCTGCTTTTTGCTGGAAAAGATCAGATCGTACAATATGCCGGTCAGCATAAAATTGCGTTCAGGGAGGATCAATCTAACCTTGATATAAAATACAACAGGAATCTGATCAGGAATAAAATCCTGCCCCTTGTAAAGGCAATAAATCCAGGATTTGACAGAACCATCATTTCCACACTTGAGAGGTTGAATGAGAGCCAGAAACTGATCGAATACTGGGTGGCTGAAAACAAGCACCGTTTTTTGCATCAGGAAGGCGGGCATGTTTACCTGGACAAGTCTTTTCTAACCGGGATCAATTCACCGGTTTTTTTACACGAGGTGTTACGAACCTGGGGTTTTAACTATGATCAATGCAGGGACATATTGGCCCGGAAGGAAAAAAGGAGCGGATCATTGTTTTATTCGGATACTCATGTGCTGAATATAGACCGCGAAACGATGGTTATTTCCTCTAACATCATCGATAGGAACACCGGATATAGATGGTACGAACCGAATGATGATATTGAAACAAGGTTCGGCAAATTCAGAAAAGAAACTGTTTCAAAAGAGGGGGCCTTAAAATCTGATGATCCTCACCGTGAATATTTTGATCTGACCCGGCTAAAATTCCCGCTTGAAATACGGCTATGGAAGGCAGGTGATCGATTTATTCCCCTCGGTATGAAAGGCAAAAAAAAACTGAGTGATTTTATGATAGATGAGAAAATTCCTGTAAACTTGAAACAGCGAATGCCTGTTATATTATCCGAGGGATCGGTTATCTGGTTTGTTGGTCAAAGAATTGATGAAAGATTTAAGATCATGCCTGATAGCCTTCAAATATTAAAGATAACATTCGAGCCAATTCATGATCAATCCGTTTAAGAAATCATACAGCATCAAGGAACTCAATCTTTTCAGGATGCTTTCCAAGGTGAAACCCTTTGAAAGATTGAATTATGAGGAAATGTCTTTATTTGTTCCGCATCTTTACCTGAGGGAATATAAACTGGATGAAGCTGTTTTTTTCAGGAATGATCCAAGCAATGCATTTTACATCGTAAAAAGCGGGAAGGTATCGCTTAATATCGATATCAATAAAACATTTGAAGTGCTTCAGGTATTGAAATCAGGGGGTTATTTCGGTCACAACGCATTTCTGGAAAACAGTATCAGGGTCTATTCTGCGATCATCATAAGTGAAATAAGTGAACTTTATGTACTTCCCCAGGTTAATATCATGGAGATCTTTGACACGCGGGCTAAAATCAAGGCGAAGATGATGACTTCCCTTGCCGAACTGTATAATGATTTTAACCACAAGATCTTTAATACCTACAGATCGTCGCTTGGTTTCTTTAATCTGTCCGATGCCTATCAGAAATAAAAAACTGGCAGGATTTACGGATATCAAATATACGTATTGCAAAAATCAGCCCTGAGTCGCTGAATTTAAATATTATTTTAAACTCAAAAACAACCCGAATCATGAAAATAACAGTAGTTGGAGCCGGAAATGTAGGCGCTACCTGCGCCGATGTATTAGCTTACCGAGAAATTGCCAACGAAGTGGTGCTTGTGGATATCAAGGAAGGGCTTGCAGAGGGGAAAGCGCTTGATATCTGGCAGAAAGCTCCGGTAAATCTTTATGATACCAGGACCATTGGTGTTACCAATGATTACGCCAAAACTGCAGATTCAGAAGTGGTCATCATTACCTCCGGGTTACCCCGAAAACCAGGTATGAGCCGCGATGATCTCATCGAAACAAATGCAGGGATCGTAAAATCTGTAACGGAAAATGTAATAAAACATTC
>JAGTVG010000376.1 GCA_018224645.1 Cyclobacteriaceae bacterium | reverse complement strand
TCCGGCACCGGATGCCTTGAAAAAAATTATCGAATCTGACGAGGGGAGCCATTACCGTCAGGTGGCACTGCTGGATGCGAGGGGCAATGTGAAAGTATTTACCGGAGCAGGTTGCATCAAATATGCCAGTCATTTTGAGGGACACGGTTTTTCCGTGCAGGCTAATATGATGCTGAATGATGCGGTTGTTCCTGCCATAGCTGCCGCCTTTGAAAATAGTGACAACTTGCCACTGGCCGAAAGGATAGTTCAGGCGCTACTGGCTGGACAAGCTGCTGGAGGTGATATACGTGGAAAGCAATCTGCAGTGCTTCTGGTAGTGAGCGGAACGGTCGCGGAACATCCATGGCAGGATAAAATGATCGACCTGCGTGTTGACGATGCGGAGGAACCACTCAGAGAACTTGTAAGATTGCTGAAGGTGCATCGGGCTTACGAACATATGAATAAAGGTGATCTGGCTGTTGAGAAAGGTGATATGCGACAAGCTTTGTTCGAATATGAGGCGGCTGAAAAAATGTTTCCGGATAATCTCGAGATGAAATATTGGAAAGCAGTGGCCCTGGCCAATAACGGAAAGGTTGAACAGTCCCTGGCCATTTTCAGCGAGGTGTTCCGGAAGGACAACAACTGGCGGGTCCTGACCAGGCGATTACCTGAATCCCGGCTGTTAAATGTTGCAGATGATGATCTTGATCTCATCCTTAAACAATAAAGGAATGAATTTTTATAAAGTACCCGGAAATATATATGAGGACTCCCGGATTTTAAAAAAAATATCCTTAGGCGGAACTGCAGGATTATAGAATAAAAAATTATAAACTGAGGCTGGAGTTTTCCTTTAAAAACCAAATCCATTTGCAATCCTGTGAAATACTACCGGCAATGATTATGACCAGCACACTTTTCTTTAAGGAATATAAATATTAACTTATGATCAATCCAATAAACAGATCATTCTATGCATGAACGCCGAAATTTTCTGATGAAATTAGCCGGTCTGACTGCCGGGATATTGGTTCCATTCCCAATGATAAAAGGAATGCCCGGACCTGTCCGGGACAGGCTGGGAGAATTGTTGCCCCTGAGGAAACTCGGGAAAACCGGCGTGGCAGTGACCATGTTGGGACTGGGGGGATATCATATCGGATGGACCACTGAAACGGATGCTGAGGGGACCATTGAAGCGGCTTTGGAAGGAGGGATCCGATTTTTTGATACAGCGGAAGCCTACGGTCCCCATATCAGTGAGGAAAGATATGGGAAATTTCTTACTCCGAAATACCGGGATGTGGCTTTTCTGATGACCAAAACCCTGGCAAAGGATGCGAAAACGGCAAAGAAGCACCTGGAAGGATCGTTGAAACGATTGAAGACGGATTTTCTCGATCTATGGCAGGCGCATGCCATCGCTTCGAAGGAAGATGCGGATACAAGGCTAAATGAAGGTGTTTTTGATTATTTGATGGAGGCAAAGGCATCCGGAAAGGTACGGCACATCGGGTTTACGGGTCATACCAATGCCGGCGCGCATGCCTATCTGCTGGAAAAGTTAAAAAAAGAAGGCTACCTGGAAACAGTTCAGATGCCGGTGAATCCGGTGGATGCTGCCCATGGGGTAAGTTTTATAAAACAGGCACTGCCACTTGCTGTTGAACAGGAGTATGGTATCCTGGCCATGAAAACACTTGCAGGCGGACAGTTTTTTGCACAGAAGATGGAACTGGAAAAGAAATTATGGGAAACAGATGATCCGGTTATCCCGGGCAGGATAAGTCTGACGGAAGTCCTGAATTTTGTCTGGAGCCTTCCGGTGAGTGTGCTGATCACCGGGGCATCCACGCCGGGGATGATCCGCGAGAAGGTCAGGTTGGCGAGGGAGCATATGTCCCTGGATAAAAAGAGGCAACAGCAGCTGATTGAAAAGGTGGCCGATATTTCACGACAGGAGAAAGTGGAATACTACAGGAACCGGGGGTAAGGGATCTGCGTTTTTTTTCCCCGGTATGCTGTCGCGTGTTTCCTAACTAAGTTTGCGCGTGGTTCCAAACGTGTGCATAAATCTATCCCGATATGCTGTCGCGTGATTCCTGACACATGCATTAATGAACCGGGATTGGGATAAGATCATACTTTAAACATATTTATTAACCTGGAATTCAGACTGTATGGAGGGCCAGTTTGTTTTTCTATCATTGAATACCCATATGGACCACACATGCAATATTATTCAACGATATAAAAACCTGAAAAAAATGCACAGCCGAAAAGATGACAGTCCTGCCGCTTTTTTGAAATTCTTGTATGTTCTCATTTCCTTATTTTTCCTTTTTTCACATTCAAATGAAACCAGCGCCCAGTCCAGGGAAGATGTATTCAGCTATCTGAGGGGTCTTGGAAATGGATCCTATCTGTTCGGTCAGATGGCAACCTGGGTGCATAATGAAAATCCTGACATGGATCACTCCGGCAACTGGCTTAAAAAGGTGTATGATCATACAGGTAAACTACCCCGGTATGGTTGCATCACCTATGACTTTCATGACGATCCCTATTCTGATTCAGCATGGAACCAAGGGGTGAAAAAAATTTGGGACCGGGGAATGATCGCCGGCGTTTACAATTTTTATGCAAATCCGGCCGGGGTTTCCTGGAATGATTCCCTTGATATCAATCCGATATTTGCCACGGGAGATAATCCTACCAAAAATAATTTTTATAAACAAATGGACAGGATGGCCGCCAATCTGCAATGGCTGAAAGATCAGGGGATTCCCGTTGTCTATACACCATTTGTGGAAAGTGATGACCGGAACAAGTGGCATGCCAAGCAGGGAGCGGAAAACGCCATCAGGCTTTACCGGCTGGTCCATGATTAGTTTAAAAACAGTAAAGGTCTGGACAACATTATCTGGGCTTATCACACGACACAGCGTGAGGGAAATCTGGAAAAATATTATCCGGGTGATGAATATGTTGATATACTGGGAAAATCAGCCTATGGTACGGGATTGATATTTAATGAGTATGATTGGGCTGTGGAGAAAAAAAAGAACCGGGGAAAGGTGATCTGGTGGGCGGAACTTGGTATCCGCGGTCGGGAGGATCCCCCCCGGGATTGCCTTGATGTGGTTGAAAAGCTGGAAAACAGTTTCCCCGAACTTGCCGGATTTGTTTTCTGGAGTGATAACGGGCACTATAACGTCATTGGCAACATTAACGGACCGGAGTTAATGACTCATCCGAATATTGTTACCATCAACGAGTAACATGACTACAGGAGAATTTCTTCATTGTGTGATGAGGATAATGTAGTAATTGATATTTTTACGGGGGAAAAAACAAGTAATTATAAGTAATAATTTTCAGGAGGTTTAAAATGAAAAAAATGTTTTTCACAGCAGTTATTTTGATTGCCGGTTTATCTGCCTGTGTTCAACAGGAGCAATATCACGATTCTTTTTTCGAAGATTTCAGCAATCCTGATTCCGAGAATTTCCAATTTCATACCGGTGGCATCGGAGCGGAATTTACACGGACATTCGGAGTCGCATCGCCGATTGAAGCCGGGACAGACATACTCTCCTTTAAGATAGATCCAGAGGACCCGGCAGGAGCCGGGAAGGGGCCGGAAATTATTTCAAACCACTTAACTCATTTCGGCACCTATGCCACCCGTCTCCGGGTTCCTGATGTAAGGGAAATTCAACCCGGTGTTGGCGCGGTGGTCGGTTACTTCACCTATCATATGGATCCTGAGCAGGGGTTGAGTGAAATAGATTTCGAATGGCTCATTGCAGATCCGGAGATCATTTATGTGGGCACCTGGACTGGTCCCCGGGGTGACCTCAGAAGAATTGGACGGACGGTAAACATGGCTGAAGGAAAAATCTACAGCACGAGCTACAGGGAGAGACTAAGCGGTATCAGGCACCCGTTGACGGGAATCCAGAATCAGCCGGATACTATTCCTGCGATTGAGGCCTATGATGCATCATCACAATTTTACACCTACGGATTCGACTGGTATCCGGACCGGATCAGGTGGTGGATGCTCCATCCCGAAACTGCCGATACGGTTGTTTTATGGGATTACCTGGGATCTCAAACGGGTATACCTCTGAATCCTTCGCGTTACAGGATGAATTTCTGGCATACCGGTGATTGGCCGGTTGAAACCAACCCCAATTCGATAGAAAAACCGATTCAACCCTATGAGCTGGAAATTGACTGGATGTCCTATGAGCCGATGGCTGACCAGGCCGGTGATTAACGTACCCATGGCAATCAGGTAAGATGAGTTGATTATCTGTATCTTAACCCAGGTCAATCGCGATCACTTCGTGGTCCAGAATGCTATCGATTCGGAGTTTTAAAAACCCATCAGCGAGTTCATAACGAGGATTTACCTTCCCGACTAAAAGTTTCACACCACGCACACGGGATCCGGATGGGACCTTTATCGAAATGTTTTGTTCACCCACCGGCAACAATTCCCTGAAAGGCCCCTTCATCATCATTGGATTTGTAAAATTGACAAGATGCACAGTCATGGAATCCTGCTGTTTCCAGGCTGTAATATCCAGAATACCTATTCCCTCTACGGTGACCGGTGAGGGTTCATTCAATGCCCAGGTAAAAATATTTCTGAGAAAGATCCCGTGATCAACATTCAAAATGTTCCAGAAGGTACGGTCTGCATCCCATGGGATATAAACAACCCTTCCGTTTCCGGTCTCCCGCAGATACAATTCGCGGATGTCAGTTTCAGTATCCCGCGGATAAACATGTTCCATGGGCAGGTCAGGATAGGATGGGATAAGGGTTACCGGGGAAGGAAAATTAACCCGGGGAGTTACATTCAGGCGCCAGACGCCATTGATCATCCTGGAAGCATCCTCCAATCCTTTCAATACAGGATGATATTGATCGGTTCCCGGCCCGGTATTAAATTTCAGATATGAATTTTTCATCGGTCCGTCCACTGATCCGTCATAATTCACGCCAAACAGATCAGCCAATCCGAAATTTTTCCGCTGAACGCCCGTTTCATCATACAGGGAAGTTTCAAAAGTTGCCACAATGCTGCCGCCCGTGTCCACAAATTTCTGAAGTTGTTTACATTGCCTGTCAGAAAGGGCTGCCACATTGGGTAAAACCAGTAATTTATATTCTTCCAGGTTTGCGGCATCCAGCAAACGGTCATTAACCATATCAAAAGGAATACGTGATTCAATCAAAGCATGATACACCCCTAACTCGTGCCAGCTCAGGTTGTTCTGCCACTCCTTTCCACCGTAATTCCTTTCGGTCTGCTCGGAATACACCATGGCCGTCCTGGCCAGGGAGCCCGTATTTCTCAGGTATTTTTCGTTCTGATAATGCCAGTGGTAGATCCTTTCGACAATGTCCAGCCATCTTTTATCGTAGATCACACCGGAAAATTTTACAAACCAGGGGCGCATGTTGTTGGCAGTCCCCTCGGCTACCCATACCCGAATCTCAGCCTCATGCTGAACGGAATCTTTCCAGCGGTATGCTTCTTCAATCCCAACACTGAAAATTCCTCCAAGTGGCTTCATTCCCATAGTCGCCCTCAACTCTTTGGCCCGTTTTCCATTGGACCAGGGCGGAATCATCCCGCTCCTTGCCTGGTGATCTGTAAAAAAAATATCCGATTGGGAGCCGGTAACAATATTATCCGGGAAGCCATTCGGGATAAATCGGGAAGTTGCCTTTTCCTTACGGATGGTCGCATCCCACAAAAGCCATAATTCCTTCAGGCGGACGATCTTCCATTCCGACCACTTCTGATAGACCGGATCGAGCCGCTGGTCCGTTTCAGGCAATTCAAGGCCTGAGAAATCCTTGAAATTCTTCCGGCAATGTTCACAATAACAAATGCCATGTCCTGCCCACCTGTTCGAAAATATGCCATCAATTTCATAAAATTCCATAATTTCCCGGTGCACATCGTCCATGAATTCGAAATTATAGGGCCCGAGGGCACAGGTGATCCAGAGATCAGGATTGGACCAGTGTTTCCGTTTTTCTCCGTTTGCATTCACCTGAATCCAGTCAGGATGTTCAAGCACTACATTTTCCCAGGCAGCATGCGGATCCGTTCTGGCGATTACTCTCATATTCATATCCCTGCAACCCCTGACAAGATAACCAAACGGATCGCTGTCACCCAGCCAGTCACTCCGGTGATGGAAGGGAATTTTTGTGGGATAATAGGCCACTATTCCTCCCGCACTGAGGCATGATGCATCGGCATGTACCTTTTTGAAATAGCTGAGCCAGAAATCCGGGTCGAAGTTGCCTGGATCATTTTCTACCAGAACAAGCTGAGCCCAGCGCATGGGACGGTCAAACCAGGTGTTTATGGCGTGATCGGTTTTTTTGATATTTAAAGATGGGTGGGAGCCGATGACTGCATAGGCACCCCCCATTATGGAAGTTTGAATGAAATCTCTGCGTTTCACGGTTAGATCTGTTGTATTTCGGGAAATGATGTTTAAGCCGATGAATACTTTTAAAATTCAGGGTCAAAAAAATCATCCAAGAAAAAGGTAATCATTTTTTTTTTATGGCGCAAGAATTAAAAACGGGGGGATTGATGATTCCTCCATAATCCGATTTCTGATCCTGAATAGGCATGGCATTCACCAGCTGGCTCAGTTCACTTTTAAATTGGGTTCGGAAGGTGCTTGTTTCAGGTTTATAATTTGCTGCCGCATTCAGGTAAGCCATGTTTGCAATTCCGGACATGTACCTGGAGGAAGGTTTCTCCTCGAGTTCCCTGATCGCCTCTGTTTTTGACCTGGCCTCCTGGAGGTTGTTTTCATAAAAATCGATCTGTTTTAACGTGTTCAGAATTTAATCGGATTGAAAAGCATTTGTCGATACCTGAACACTGGCATAGTTTTTCTGAATATTGTATACAGCAAGTTTTGAATATACG
>JAGTVG010000375.1 GCA_018224645.1 Cyclobacteriaceae bacterium | reverse complement strand
GATTTCTGGCGCGGACAGGACAATACCCTGCCTGAATTCGCAAACCGGATCACCGGGAGTTCGGATCTGTACATGGACAACTGGCGTAATCCCATGGCCAGCATCAATTTTATCACCGCCCATGATGGATTTACCCTGAATGACCTCGTCTCCTATAACGAAAAACATAACCTATCAAATCGGGAGAATAACCGGGATGGCGAAAATCATAACCGCTCCTGGAATTGCGGGGCGGAAGGACCGACCGATGATCCGGAGATAATCCGGTTACGGCGGAAACAAAGGAGAAATTTTCTGACCACCCTTTTTATTTCCCAGGGGGTGCCCATGCTGCTGGCCGGGGATGAATTTGGAAGGACCCAGCGGGGTAACAACAATGCCTATTGCCAGGATAACGAGATCTCCTGGATCAACTGGGAGGGCAGGGATGAAGACCTCCTGAAATTCACCAGGCAGCTCATCAGATTCACAAGAATTCATCCGACTTTCTCCAGGAGGAAATGGTACCAGGGGATTCCCATAAAAGGGAAGGATGTCACGGATATTTCATGGTTCCTGCCGGAAGGATTGGAAATGACGGATGAACACTGGGCTGAGACATATGCCAAATCACTGGGTGTCTTTCTGCATGGAGAAGGGATCCACTCCCGTGATATGAAAGGCAACAAGATATATGATGACAATTTTTACATGATGTTCAATGCACATTATGAACCGGTCGATTTCAGCCTTCCGGAAAGAAAATGGGGCGAAAAATGGATCAAGATCCTGGATACGAATGAGGAGGAAGGATTTGTCGGTTCATCCGGGGAAGATTACAAGTCTGGGGACAGAATGATTGTCGAAGCAAGGTCAATCATCATATTAGAAGGGCCAATTAAAAGAAAGGAAGATGTTCCGGATTAAAACAGAGGAAAGATCCCTCGGATTGAATTTCAGTCAATCCAGGGAAGCTGTTTTTACGGTTTGGGCGCCTTTTGCAGAAAGGGTGGAGGTAGCGATCAATCCGGACAGGTTGCTGGAAATGCAACGGAAAAAATACGGATACTGGATCCTGACAACCGGGGAGATCAGGCAAGGGGATAAGTATTTTTACCGGCTTGACGGACAGAAAAAATACCCTGATCCGGCTTCATTGTCGCAACCGGAAGGGGTCCATGGTCCAACGGAGGCAATTGATCTGAATACATATCAATGGGACCAATCAACCTGGAAAGGGATAAGCCTGGACAACCTGATCATCTATGAGCTGCATACGGGAACATTTTCTCCGGAAGGGACCTTTCAGGGCATTATGGATAAACTGGAATATCTGAAGGAACTTGGGATCACTGCCATCGAGATCATGCCTGTATCGCACTTTCCCGGCGAGCGGAACTGGGGGTATGATGGGGTGTATGTCTATGCCGTTCAGCATTCCTACGGCGGACCTGACGGCTTGCGGGACCTTGTCCAGGCCTGCCACAGGGTAGGGATTGCCGTAATCCTGGATGTGGTATATAATCATAACGGTCCGGAAGGGAATTATCTTCCGGTTTTTGGTCCATACTTCACTGAAAAGTACAGAATACCCTGGGGTAATGCCGTGAATTATGATGATGCCTATAATTATGGTGTCAGGCAATATTATATCGAAAATGCGCTGATGTGGTTCCGTGATTTCCGGATCGATGCGCTGCGGCTTGACGCGGTTCATGCCATAAAAGATTTGAGTGCGAGGCATTTCCTTTCAGAGCTTTCGGAGAACGTGCAGAAATTAACAGAAATAACAGACAGAACGCACCTCCTGATCGGGGAATGCGACCTGAATGATGTTAAATATATCGATCCGGTTCAAAAGAGGGGATATGGCCTGGATGCCCAGTGGTGTGATGAATTCCATCATGCCCTTCACGCCCATGTCACCGGCGAAAGAGAGGAATATTATGCCGATTTTGGAGATATTGAGCTGGTAGCAAAATCCATGAAGGATGCATTTGTTTTTGACGGCAGGTATTCTCCGCACCGTAAAAGGATGTTCGGAAATCCAGTGGAAAGCCGCTCCGGGAATCAGTTTATCGTCTTTATCCAGAATCATGATCAGGTCGGGAACAGGATGCTGGGAGAAAGGTTGAACAGCCTGGTGGATTTTGAAATGATCAAACTTCTTGCCGGGACCATGTTCCTGGGCCCCTATATCCCGTTGATCTTTATGGGAGAAGAATATGGTGAAAGCAATCCTTTTTTATATTTCAACAGCCATAACGATCCTGAATTGATCAGGCTGGTCAGGGAAGGCCGGAAAAATGAGTTCAGGGAGTTTTATGGAAAAGGTGAACCAGCCGACCCGCAGGACACAGGAACTTTCAACCGGTCAAAATTGTCCTGGGACTACAGGGAAATTCCACACCGGTCACATTTACTGGAATATTATAAAAACTGGATCAGGCTCAGAAAAGATAACCCTGCATTGCGCAGCAGAGACCGCAAAAATATCATGGTGAGAACGATAGATCCGAAAGGGACCCTTATGGTGGAACGTACCAGCAAGGATTGCCGGGTAGCAGGAATAATGAATTTTCAGGATGTCCGCGTGGATCTTTCCGCTGTCGCCCAATCCCTGGATGCCCATAAACTTATCCTGAATTCAGCTTCCGGGGAATGGGGAGGTCCATTGCCCGATGGAAGGGACGGGATATTTGATTCGGACCGGATTACAATTAATGGCCACAGCATTTTATTATTTGATGATAACTGAAACTTTATGCATAATTCCACCTACAGGATCCAGTTCAACCGGTCATTTCGCTTCAGCGAAATGGAAAAATATGCGGATTACCTGGACCTGCTCGGGGTGGACACCCTCTATGCCTCACCGGTTTTCAGTTCAACGCCAGGCAGTATCCATGGATACGATGTGATCGATCCCTGGGCTATAGATCCTGAACTGGGAGGTGAAGCGGGATTCGAAAGATTATCTTCCCTGTTGAAAATAAAGCGGATTGACTGGCTTCAGGATATCGTACCTAATCATATGGCTTTCAACCAGCACAATGCCTGGCTCTGGGATGTACTTGAAAAAGGGCAGGGTTCGGCGTTCGCCCATATTTTCGATATCGACTGGGATCATCCTGAATTCAGCGGAAAGCTCATGGCGCCATTCCTCGGCAAACCCTTTGATGAAGTGGTCCGCGATCAGGAATTGAAACTTGTGCTTGACCGGGGAGGTTTCCACTTCCTGTATTTTGATGTTTTATATCCGCTCAATGCAGCAGGCTTTTTTCAAATCTGCCATAAAAATGCTGACTGGCCGGAACAGCTAAATCCTATACTGGGAGAAAATAGACAGAAGGAAGCAGGGAAAACCCTGGAAGACCTGCCTCCCATGGATGAGATAAAAAATGAAATTGACAATTTATATCAGACATCGGATACGGTTAAAAACTGGTTCAACGGGCTTTTATCCCGGATCAATGATCAACCTTCCAGGATTGCAAATCTGCATGAACTTCAACATTACAGGTTGTGTTACTGGAAACTGACAGAAGAGACGATCAACTATCGCCGGTTTTTTACGGTCAATGGACTGATCTGTCTCCAAATGGAAGATCCCCGTGTTTTTGATTTCTATCATAAATATCTTAAAAACCTTTTGAAAAAGGGGGAATTTAATGGTTTGCGGATAGACCATATCGATGGACTCCGTGACCCCGGGTCCTATCTTGACCGCCTGCGGCAGATAACTGGGAGAGATTTCTATCTCCTGGTTGAAAAGATCCTGGAATCGAAAGAGGAACTTCCTGCAGAGTGGGAAGTGCAGGGGACCACGGGTTATGAATTTCTGGCTGTAGTCAACAACCTTTTAACCAATGAAAAACAATATACTATCCTTACTGACCTTTACAATAAAATTTTAGCCGGGGACCGTGACCTGCCGGATGTCATTTATAATAAAAAGCGGTTCATCCTATTCGAAAGAATGGCAGGTGAACTCGATAACCTGTCAAGGGAATTTTATCTATCTGGATTAATTCCGGAACTGAAGTTAAAGAACATCGATCCCTCGAGAATAAAAAAGGCTCTTGCGGAATTCCTGATTGCCTTTCCCATATACCGGCTTTACATTAATTCCATTCCCCCCGATAAGGACAATGCCGATGTATTAAAAAACATCATAGACAGGGCCATATCGCATGAACCTTCGCTGGAACCGGAATTGATCATGCTTCTGGATCTGTTTCTAGGCCAGTTCGGCCAGGACAGGGAAAAAAATGATCTTGTCCTTCGTTTTTTCAAACGGTGCATGCAGTTCACAGGACCACTGATGGCAAAAGGGGTGGAGGATACCACCATGTATTATTATCATCAGTTTATCGCCCATAATGAAGTAGGGGATGATCCCGGTGCCCGGGGTTTAGCAATAGCTGAGTTTCATAAAGCCATGGTTCTCCGGAAGGAAAAATGGCCGCATGCCATGAACACTACATCCACGCATGATACCAAAAGGGGAGAGGATGTAAGGGCCAGATTGAATGTGATCAGCGATCTCGCTTCCGAATGGAAAGACCTGGTGGAAAGCTGGTTCAAAATGAATTCCGGATTTAAAAAGCTGGTCAATGATAAGGTTGTTCCAACAAAAAATGAGGAATACCTGATCTACCAGATGCTGGCGGGAATATGGCCTTTTACAGGTCATCCGGAGGAAAGTTTAAAGGAAAGGTTGAAGGATTATTTTATCAAGGCCATGCGGGAGGCCAAAACCCATACCGCCTGGAATGAACCGGAAGAAACGCATGAAGAAGCGGTGATCAGTTTTTTATTTCAACTGCTGGATCCCGCACGGGAGTTTTACAGGTCTTTCACCGGATTTCAGAAAAAGATCAGCCGGTTCGGCATCCTGAATTCGCTGGCTCAGGTGGTCCTCAAAATGACCTGTCCGGGCATTCCCGACATTTATCAGGGAACGGAATTGTGGGACTTTTCGATGGTGGATCCTGACAACAGGAGACCCGTGGATTATGATCTGAGGGTTGCCGGGCTGAGTGAGATGACCGGAAACGATGATGCCGAAAGCATGTTCAGGAAAATTGCGGGGGATCTTCATTCCGGGAATGTCAAATTATGGATTACCCATATTTTGCTGCAGGAAAGAAAGATTGCTCCTGAGCTGTTCGCGGATGGGGATTATATTCCCGCTGAAATTACCGGTCTATACAGGGAGAATTTCATGGCTTTTTTCAGAAGGTTGGGATCAGGATGGATCCTGGTGATTGTTCCGCTTCATTTTGCCGCCATTAAGGAGATGGATGTTCTGAACAGCGACCATATGGATTGGATAGAGGCGGATGTCCTCCTTCCGGAATGGTGTTCCGGTCCATGTATGGATGTGATCCTGAAACGGAAAATGTCGGTCAGTGAAAAACTCGGGCTTGGGAAATCTTTCCGGTATCTGCCATTCCTGATTTTAAGGTCATTATAAATATCGGATCAGACAGCAGTCAGGTTTGAATGTACCCGCGTGTGAATTCATAATGGTTTCATCATCTCAAATCCTCGTGTTAAATGTTTAACCAGGCCGACACCACTGTAGAAATTATTTCACGGACCGGCGATTTCACGCCAGTAGTTACAATGCCTGATGTATGAGCAGGACTCCTGAATGGCGTTGGCATATTATTTGTTCGTCGAATAGCCATGATAGAATTTATTGTACAATTGCTCATTACCCCCGTCATCCTGTTAATTGCCGCCAAATGGATGGATGGTGTTCATATTGAAAATACAAAGGCTGCCATTTATACCTCTGTTTCAATCATTGTGGTTGGTTTTCTTGTTGGATGGTTACTAACGCTGATCCTGAACATAGCCACCCTGGGTATATTCTGGATCATCGGGCTGGGTATCGTTACCAGAACAATAGCCTATGCAATCATCATCGAAATTATTGATCAGTTCAGGAAGGACTTTAACACCAGGGGTTTTTTACCATCCCTTTGGTTATCCATTATCTTGGCCGTTTCCTGGGGCGTGGTAGATATTATTTTTTGAGCCGCAGTAATGATTAATCCGGCTCATTTTATTTCCCATGGTGAGCTGACTCCTTTCCGCGCAGACTTGCAGCCCTATTTACAACCATTCCGGCTGTCTGATAGAAGATGGGAATAAATTTAAGTCCTGCCTGTTTTAATGCCATGGCTGCCCAGACATTTGAATTTTTTGGGAAATAATATTTGGTGCTGCCTGCAAAGAACTGGCTGTTAGGATAAAAACCGTTTTCGACGGGAATGATCTTCCCCTGATGATCATACTCAAACTGGGAAAGTATAAATTCCGCGAGATATCTCAATTCAGTAGAATCCAGGGTTAATTTGGCCAATCTTGTATTTGCATAAGTGTCAGGCACATGTCGGTCCTTCAATGGGAAGACATGGAGTACCGTTTTTGTTGGCCAGAAGATGGCTTTAAAGGCATACCAGAGGTTGAATCGCGGATGGGGATAATAATCCCGGTCCCCCCATCCAATTTCAAGATAATCAAAATTCGAAACATTTAAGCCGGAAGGCCATATACTGTCAGGCATGGAGCTGATGGGCACGATGATCCCGGTATGCCAGCTGATCCTGGCTACATATACGGTCTGCGTATTCCCGGCCTGTATATCGGTTAATGGCAGAAATAACAGAAGAAAGGTATGGCAAATGGTTTTCAAGCAACTTTCCTGTCTATAGGATAAGATACACATTCATCGTGATATTTGACGGGTTTTTTAAATAAAGTCTACGATTATCATTTACCTGTCTATGATCCGCGTGATTGATGATTCCGGATGCCATCATGTTATTCTTTATAAAATTGTATATATTAATGAAATATGTTAAATATGACCAGCATTTAAACATCATCCTTCGTATAATAAAATCATATGGATCCCGAATACATCATTGATCAGCTCGAGGAAAATCAGAAATCATTCAAGGCATTGCTGGGGAATGTTTCCATGGATCTGATCAACTGGAAGCCAGGTCCAGAAAAGTGGAGCCTGCTGGAAATTGTTTGTCATCTCTATGATGAGGAAAGGGATGATTTCCGGACCAGGGTCAAATCAGTTCTGGAGCATCCGAGAAAACAATTTCCCAAATTTGATACCCATCGCTGGGTGATCGATCATGAATACAGCAAACAGGATTATTATCATAAACTGCTGAGTTTCCTTGCCGAACGTGAGGAATCAGTAAACTGGCTGAGATCGCTCGAAGTTCCCAACTGGCAGAATGTCCATGTTCATCCCACCCTCGGGAAAATGTCGGCTGAACTTTTACTGAACAACTGGCTGGCCCATGATTACCACCATATCCGGCAGATCAATAATAACAAATACCTTTTTCTGAAAGAACATGTAAAAACAAGCCTCAGATATGCCGGTGAATGGTAATTTTCCTTCCGGTACCGGATTTTTTGATTAACTTTCAGGTTTGTTTCAAGATCATGGGAAAACGATGGGCTGAATATAAGCCTGCTGTCAATAAAACAATTCTGGTTCTCATTGCCGGCCTGGTATGGGTGGCGGTTGGCACGGCAATGTCGCGTCTGGCCATCCTGTGGTGGCAGAGTTATACCGGTTCTTTTCTGATCCTGTTTGTGATCTTAGGCCTGATATTGGGGATTGTAAAAGGATATTATATTTTTTCACGAATTGTCAGAAAAAATATAGACCGGATCTCCCGGATGGATAAAACCGGTTTTGTGCTGGCATTCATACCCTGGAAAACTTACCTGTTGATTGCGGGAATGGTGATTCTCGGTGTAACGCTCCGTCATTCTTTGTTGCCCAGGCAGTATCTGGCCATCATTTATATGGGTATTGGCCTGGCAATGATCCTTTCAGGTTTCCAGTATTTCTGGAGGCTGGTACGCGGTAATTTAAATGTACATTGAGATTATTGTAACCGGGCAACCGGGAGGGAAGGGTGAATTCCAGGAACTGGGGAATCGGGGTATTTTAATATAAGTTCAATGCACAAAAAAATACCTGCGCCATTTTGCTTCAAATGGTTAATCCGATAATCGGATAACCTTTTAAACGGATATACAGGATACAACCCCATTCTGTAACATTTTTTTCAGATAACACTGGCACAAGCATCCGTTTGTACATCATCCTTGCACATGACAAATCCAAGCACCGGAGCCTGCATTCAATGACATGACACACATGCATTCCTTCCGTTTATAAATCAAGTTCCGGGAATATCTAGAAGCCTGGACAGGCAGGATCCCATCTGGTTGCCAAAATTCAATTATCGGATATTATTCAGCAAAATTTTTGCGCTCCTGTCTCATATTCCTGTACAACCCGGTGAATACCGTGATGCAGATGATCAGCATGGCCAAGGATAAGGAAATAAGTGAAAAGGTCACAAAACCTTCTGCGATGGGCGGGCCCTGTTTGCCTCCGGCAGCCACTCCCATCATTTCCCCTGCATTGAAAATGGCTGCGACCAGAACACCCAGCCAGTTTGCATAAGTCCCATAAATTGCAAGCCAGAATGTAATTTTTAACCATTGATCCGATAAAGCCAGCCTGTTCCAGATCAGGCCGAGGACAATCAAAAAAATCCCATTCATGACCCCTTCAAGGTGGCTGGAAATTCCCATTCTGGGGTTCGCCAGCAGGGGAACAAATAATCCGACTATCAGACCTAAAAAAAATAGCAACACGCCATAAAGAATCAGCCTATCCGATTGATTTTTCTGTAAAATTGAATTTTTCATTGCTGCGTATATTATTGAAATGTAAGGATTTAACCGGCCAGCGGACCATTATTGCCAGAAATAAAACATAAGTTTACTTTTTCAAATCAAGGGTCTGATACTTCGTTTGTTTCAATTGCCAGCAACCATCCCTTGAGGGGATCAACGGGAATCCTGTCATCCGGACCAAAAAGCTGTTCAGGTTGAAAATCCTCAATATAGGGAGCTGTTATTTTCACCCTGTTTTTATTCCCAGGTACTGGATCATGGCGTCTCCAGGGGAGATGCAAATATATAGCGCCGGCTTGCTTCCTGATCTCTATACCTGCCCGGTGATTTCCCAGTTCTTCGGCCCAGTTAACAGGTGCAACAGTATGTTTCAGTTCTGAATTCTGCGAACAGGATACCAGAAGCAGCAGGATCCAGCCGGTTAAGGTTTTCATAATGTAAGATAATAAAAAAAGGGAAATTCCATATCTATGCGGGCTGAAGTTACTATGATGTTTTGTTGTTTATTTGCCCTGGTTTTAACCTCCAATGAGTAGGTTAACTCCTTCGTACCCCTGTAGCTATCTGTTTATTTATGGCAAAATGACCAATGGTGTCTGACCTTCATAAACCAATTCGTTGATCAGAAATTTTCTGAAAAGTTGGTCGGTTAGAAGACGGGAGCCTTTCTGAACGATGAGTATTTCTTCGATTTTGTTGTTTATTACAGTTTTTATACTGTCAAAGGAACTCTCTCCTATATATATTGCATAGGAGGTATCGAATTTGTCCGCGAATAATTTTGCCATGTCCTTAAGCTTGGTCTCCATATGATCTGTATTTTCATTGAACTTTGCCAGGTGAAAGAAATTAATTATTTCAATGCCTTTCCCGATAAAATCGAGAAAATTGTTTAATTCCAGAATATTCAATGGATGTTTATCACTAACGGCGACAAATATTTTTTCGGGTGAAAACCTGGAAATATCGATGGGCATTGCGACGACAGTATTGTTTGAATTTTCAATGGTTTGAATGGCAACACTTCCTAAAAATACTTGCTTAAACAGGTCTGTTCTTTTAAGTCCTACAAAGATTAAATCGTTATAAGGTTCTGATAACTGTTTCTGTAAGATTATTTGAAGAGGACTTTCAGAAACCGAATAGGATACTTTGGCAGCAGGTGGTAAATTCAAATTGCGTAACTCCTTCAATTTTTTAAGAGCTTCCAAATTGGTGTGTTGGGTTATTTTTATCCGGGATTCAATGTCAGTAAAAACCGGAGACATAACAGTGGTATGATGGAGTAATAAAAGTTGAGCGTTAATCCGTTTACTCCAGTCGTAAGCGTATTTCAACAAGTTGGAAGAATGCTCTGATAAGTCGATGAGAATGATAAACCGCTTTTTCATCTGCTTGAGTTATTAAAGGTATTTTAATTATTTAAACATTCGTATACATCGTTGATTCCTTCCTGGTTATCCGACAGAACGATTAACGTGTCATTGGGTTCAATCACCGTAGAACCACCTGGTGTCAAGTATTTTTCATTCCGCTTTATCATAGCAATAATTGCATTTTTTGGAAAATCCAATTCCACTATTTTTTTACCGACGGCATGATTTTCAGGTTTGATTTCGAATTCCTCCATGGCTGTTTTTGGATGCTCAGAAAGAAAAGCGTCTGTTGGTGAAATAGGTTTTACTTTTTCGGGTAATGCGACGTGTAACCATTTTGCAACGGATATAAGGGTAGTTCCCTGTATCAGAACCGATGTAACAGAAATGAAAAATACAAGATTGAAGATCATATCTGCTTTTTCAATTCCTGCCAATAACGGGTACGTTGCAAATACAATGGGTACAGCGCCGCGCAAACCAACCCAAGAAATATACAAACGTCTTCGTAATTTCATTTTGAAAGGTGCCAAGCTGATTAAAACGCTCAACGGCCGGGCAACAATAATTAAAAACATAGAAATGAGCAGACCCATGCCGATAACAGGAATAATATGTGATGGGAAAACAAGTAATCCCAAAGTGAGGAATAATACGATTTGCATCAGCCAAGCCAAGCCGTCGTATAATTTCAAAATAGTTTTTTTATGAATTAAATCCTGATTGCCTAAATAAACAGCACAGATATAAATAGCAAGAAATCCGTTGCCGCCCGCCAGGTCTGTAACCGAAAATGTAATGAACATCAAAGTAATGATCAAAACTGAATAAAGCCCTTCAAAATCAAGTTTAATATTGTTGATAATATATTTGCTCAGTCTGCCAAACAGGAATCCTGAAAGTCCGCCTAATATCATTTCCAGAAAAAACAACGGAATTATTGAATAAATACTAAGATCCTGGTTGACTACCAGGGATAGAAAAGCAATTGTCAGTACATACGCCATTGGATCATTGCTTCCGCTCTCTAATTCCAGCGTCGGACGTAATTTGGTTTTAAGAGCGAGACTTTTTGAACGCACTATTGAAAATACAGCTGCTGCATCAGTAGATGAGACAATTGATCCCAGTAACAAACTTTCGTAGATGGTGAAATCGGTAACGATCCAGACAAAAATTCCGATGGTTAGGGCTGTCAACAACACACCAAAAGTCGATAGGCTAAATCCCTGCCACAAAATAGGTTTTACCGAAGTCCAGCTTGTATCCAGACCGCCCGAAAAAAGTATGAAGTTGAGCGAAACAACGCCAATGAATTGTGCAATTCGGGGATCATCGAAATGAATACCGCCAATACCTTCAGAACCTGCAAGCATACCGATTGCCAGAAAAAGCAATAAAGTCGGTACGCCAAATTTATAGGAAGTCTTGCCAGCAATAATGCTTATAAAAAGTAAAAGGGAGCCCACCAAAAGTATATTTTCAATTGTCAGATTCATTCAGGTAATTTTAGGGAAGGTTTTTGTAAAAATACGATAAAACTTAATATTTTCAATCACTGCGTCAACTTGTTTCCGCCGTTTGTGACCCGGAGGAATTCCGTGGATATCCCTATCCCTGCGGGTCCTTTCAGAACCCGGATGGCGCAGGAAGGCTCCTGGCTAAGGTGTTTAAAAGAAGCTGAAAGCTCGAAGGTCGAAAAGCGAAGATGGAAGCCTGGGGCCCGAAGTTGGAGCAAAGGGCGCAAATGAAGCTGGCCACCTTCGCCCAATAATGATTCAACATGATGCTTTATGTGATAAAATCTATGGGCTTCTTTCTG
>JAGTVG010000374.1 GCA_018224645.1 Cyclobacteriaceae bacterium | reverse complement strand
TTCGTAGAACAGGAACCACTTCTCATCTTCGATCCACAGGGTCGGGGTTCCGTATGCCCCGGGGTCAATGGGCTCACCATTTACTTTCCGGATATCCAGGTCACCTGAACGCTGCCAGTTGATACCGTCACGGGAAGTCAGCATATGGGCAACATCATCAACGCCTTCAGCAACCATATAATAGATGCCCTGATGTTTTACCACGTGCACATCTTCTGTCCAGTATTCGTCAAAAATGGGGTTTCCCGGATACCTGGTCCAACTGTAACCATCCTCAGAGGTGGCATAACCCAGGTATCTGACAGCATTTTCCTGACCGGCATATCCGGTATACCACATTTTATAGATCCCATCCTCATGAAGGATATAGCCGCGTTCCCGGATGCGTTGATCCCATGTATTTGTTCCTGTTCCGGTAAAGACGGGGTTATTTTCATAGGGAATGAAATTTACCAGTTCCGAAGGAAAAACACCGGGGTGGTCATTATCATTTCCAGTATTTGAACTGCATCCGGGGATTAAAAAAATCCAGACTGAAAAATACCCTAAAAAAAATCTGTCCATCATTTAATTTGTGTTTTAAAATTTAACAAAATATCTCTTGTTTCACCTGTATATGAAGTTATTTTAACCGCTTCGGCATTGTCGGGTACATTAAGGACACGTGAAGAATTCGAGAGATAACCACTGCCGTAATAAAATTCCCTTCGCTCTGTTTTGCCGTTATGATAAGTAATATCAGCATACATATCGTCATCATTGAGGGGAACAGGGTCTATTCCGAATCTTTGATTCTCAAAGACTTTCATTTCTCCTGAATTCTGGGCCACCAGGATCAGGGAATTACCGTTGGACAGGGTAAGTTCAGCCATTCCCTTGGCATCTCCATCAACAAAAAAACCACTCTTTCCCGCCGGAACCGGAAGAAATCCTCCATTTTCATCACCTTTGAGAAACAAACCGGTAAAAGCATCGAATTGACCGTCTTCCACACTGGAGGAATATGAATTACCCACAAGCAGGAGATCAAAATTTCCATCGGCATCAAAATCATTGGTAAGCATTCCGAAAACCGGAGCGAATTGTGCTTCCACAGGCAGGGATCTTATTCTGAAGGATCCGTTACCCAAATTCTCAAAAAAGGCGGAATTAAAATACCTGCATTCCGCCATGAATGCCCCCTGCAATTGTTTTTCATCCAGGATGTCATCGATGGTGGCCCTGGCATAATCTTCATACGTCCTGAAGGTTTTCTGCAGGATTGGGATCTGGCTGATCATGATGTTACGGTGGTAGATCGGATAGCTCTTCCCCTGAACGTAATAACTGCACACCGGATCAATTTGTCCGTTATTATCAAAATCCTTTGCAAAGATCCTCATCGGTTGTTCAGGGCTAACTTTAAACCGGGTATTGAGCCCAAGGTTACCGGCTACATAGTCCACATCTCCATCCTGATCGAAATCAGCGGCCATTATGCTGTTCCACCATCCTGAATAAGTTTCAAGGCCTGTGGTGGATGTAACCTCCGTAAAACGGCCATGATCGTTTTTAAATATTCTGAGGGGCATCCATTCTCCGGCCAGCATTAAATCCAGCCAGCCATCCTGATCGTAATCTGTCCATAATGCCGCAGAAATCAAACCAGGTCTTTCCAGACCCGGAGCAACTTCAGCAGTAATATCTGTAAAACGGATATCATCCGGACCCTTACTATCATTCCGGAAAAGGAAACTTCTGTCCGGCAAAGGATAATTCTCCAATAAAACACGGCCACAAACAAAAAGATCAAGATCTCCGTCTTTATCGAAATCAGCGGCCGTAACCTGGGATCCGCATACCCTGTTATCCGGGAGTGCATTTTCCGCCAGTCTGAATCTCCCTTCTCCCAAATTGAGGTAGATCCGGTCAGCATAAAAGGGATTGCCCGGAGGCAATCCGGTTCCCCCACTGACAACATAGAGATCATTATCCCCATCGGAATCGGCATCGAAGAACAGGGCGCCCATGTCTTCAAAATTATTATTTCCCGGTAGCTCGGATGGCAAAAACTCACCCGTTATCTGTTGTATGAAAACTTTTCCGGACTTACCGGTCGCGCCTCCCACAAAAAAATCTTCCAGACCGTCCCCGTTGACATCTCCCACTGCTATGCCGGGACCCTCCCTTGAATACAGATGCGGTACCAGGGGTTGAATATTAAAATCCAGGAATTCCTTTTCCGAATGTTCATACCTGATCTTTGTTTCTGCTGATACTTCTGTAAAGATTTTTCTGTTTTTGTTCTTTCCGGGATCTGTTTCTATAAGTTCGGCATCATCGTATTTCAGGGTTAAACGCTGATCCGGCAGAATATGAAATAATTTCTGTTCGCGCCCGTCCGGCCAAACGATAGCGATTGAGTCAATCATACCCGTTTTACCCAATCCAAAATGGATATTCAGATCGACCATGGATTGAAATCCACGGACAGGAAAATGTTCATGGTACTGAAGATTGCCTTCATGGTACAGGGTAATTTTGGCGCCAATGCCTCCCGGATTTAACCTGCTCCCGGTCAGGCGAATGCCAAGATAGTGTGAATTGCTGTCCCTTTCATGGTGATGAATTAAGGCATTCTGATATACCGATGCAGGATCGTCGATATTATTAAGCACCAGGTCAAGATCACCGTCATTGTCAAGATCAGCGAAGGCGGCACCATTTGAATAGGACGGTTGATCCATTCCCCAGGCAACCGTTTTATTTTCAAAAAACAGATTACCTCCATTCCTGAAAAATACATTGGGCTTTTTTACATTTCCCCTTTTACTCAGGTCATCCATCAAAATCTTGCCCAGTACATCGAAGGATATGTCTGGGTTTTCATTCATTTTCGTCTGCCATAATGCAGAAAAATCCATATTGGTCAGGTCCTGGGGAATGCCGTTTCCGATAAAAAGATCCTTATAACCATCATTGTCAAAATCGGCAAATAAAGGGGCCCAGCTCCAATCGGTTTCAAAAACGCCGGCTAACTGGCCTATTTCGCTGAAAGAATACTGGCCGTTTATCTCTCCGTTATTCATTTGAAGCATATTGCGGATGTATTGCCTGGAATACCCGGTCATCTGTTCAACCTGGTATCTCCTGTAATCACGCATATTACCCGCCATGATCCTTTTCCTGAAATAATCCTCAGGCAGCATGTCCAGGGTAAATACATCAACCAGGCCATCATTATTGAAATCTGCGATATCCATACCCATGGCACTGTAACTTTGATGTTTAAAATAGGAACTGACCATATCCCTGAAGGTGCCGTCCCTCTGGTTGATGTACAGCAGATCATTTGAGATGTAATCATTGGCCACATAAACATCGGGCCAGCCATCCCGGTTGATATCGCTGATACAGATACCCAGTCCGAAACCATCCCATATAATCCCTGCCTCTTTAGAGACATTCCGGAAATATGGAAGGTTTTTATCCGGATCGATGCCTTCATTTCTATAGAGCCGGTCCGTATTGATCACCGAACCATCCGGACTGCGATTCCGGACTGCGTTTTTATTGGGGATTTTCATGGAAGAGGTGACCAGATACATGTCCAGGTCTCCGTCAAGATCATAATCAAAAAATGCCGCCTGGGTGGAATATCCTGCGTCATCCAGGCCAACCGCTTCTGCCTGTTCGGTAAATGCCGGAATCGGGCCATGCCCGTCATTCATGTAAAGCAGGTTCTGGTAATTATCGAGTATATTTCCGCCAACGCATAGATAAATATCCATCCAGCCATCACAGTTCAGGTCAACCATACTCACGCCGGTTACCCACCGCCCTGAAGTATTGATGCCCGCCTGTTCAGTAATATCCTCGAATTTCATGTTGCCCTTATTTAAATACAACCTGCTTTTCAGCATATTCCCGCCAAAAATAATATCGCTCAATCCGTCGTTATTTACATCGGCAATGGCCAGGCCTGAACCGTTAAAATAATATTCATAAAAAAGTGAATTAAAGGTATCCGTTTCATGAAGCTTATTTTCAAAATAGATACCTGTTTGTGTTGGGGACAAACTCCGGAAGAGAACATCCTTTTTACCGGTTCCTTCCGATCCATCCTTCATACAACCCGGTAAGATCAAACCTGCTGTCAGCAAACCAGATACAGTTAAAAAAAGTGATAAATGGGTATTCCTTTCCCTCATAAACGTAAACAAAATCAACTTTCTATATAAAAAACGATATGACCTCGAAGACACTCAAATACGGTTGCCTAAAAACCCGGAAAAAGAAATTCCTCATTTCGGGAACTGATACATTTTTTTAATATAATATTTTTATGAATGGCCTGAAAATGAACCATTGAATTTCATCCGGAAATCTGCTCCTTTTGCATATTTCTGATTCAGATTTAGATTGAATATGGCTGTTTTCTGACGCATCGGATCATAAAATACCGGGTTTATCTGTCCAGTAAAAAAGCCGTGGATACTGAGATCCACGGCTTACTAAATTTGCTATGCAATACGAAGAATTATCAATTAGGACCTGGAGATGAATATCCCGGATTCTGTATCATCAGTGAATTAAGTCGCAAATCAGCCTGGGGAATAGGCCAGAGATAATCATTCTGATCACAATTCGGTTTCACGTCAAGCCTGTTTTCCCATACATCACAAAGTATCTCTTTCCGGGTTAGGTCGAACCATCGGTCAAACTCATAGAATAGTTCGTATAGCCTTTCCTGGATCACGGCGGCATCAAATTCCTCCTGGGACAATGAAAGTGTCACCCTTGGATGATCGGGATTTGCCACTCCGTCATTGGCGCGGTCAATGATCTGATTCACCGCATCCACGGCAGCCTGGGTCGGTCCTCCGTTAATGATGTTTTCGGCTTCTGCAAACATGAGCAAAACATCAGCAAACCGGAGAAGTGGAATGTTGGCCGTCGATTGCAATCTTTCCAGGACCTCCTGGTCATCATAAATATACTTCCTGAGTGCAGGTGAACCCCTCCATCCGTATTCCTCCGGGGGGTTACCATCCCAGTCTTCAAGGACCATATAGGCAGCTTTTCTCGGCTGATCCGGATAACCATCGCTGAAGGCTTTGGCGATACCAAAATCCATCCAGCCAAATGCCATCGATCCTGGCAGCCAGATCTGGGGTGGCGTAGCGATATCATCCTCGGTCGCGTTAAAACTGAACATGTTTTCCGGTCCCAGATCATTCTCAATCTTAAATACATCCCTTACATCCTCGATGAGATAATGCTCCCCGTTATCCATAACTTCCTTAGCCATATCTCTTGCGTCCTGAATCTTCGAACCATCCTTCAAGGGTGCCGAAGCCATGGTCAGGAACACTTTTGCCCGTAATGCCCTTGCAGCGTCTTTTGAGGGACGGCCTGCCTGTTCTTCTGGCCATGCTTCCGGTAAACCATTATACGCCACCAGTAGATCGGCCTGGATAAGTCCATAAACATCCGCTATCGGTTGTCTGGAAATTTCCGCGTTTACCAAATCCGTTTCTTCAGTAATGATGGGAACATCACCATAACACCTGACCAGGTAGAAATAATTCATCCCCCTCAGGAATTTGGCCTGAGCCATATATTCATCTTTTTTCTCCTGGGATACAGTAGGACCCAGTTTATCATCAATCAAGGCCTGGATCACGCTGTTGAGATTAGCAATTGCAGCGTAGTGTGCCCTCCATACCCAGTTTGCGTGGCTTGCAGAAAAGACCAGGTTTGCATCGTCATTATAGTCGGTATGATACAGCTGATACGGATAGGAATAATTACTCCATTGACTGTATAAGGCGGCCATCGAACCGGTAAGGGCAGAAACGATCTGATCTTCAGTACTGTAAAAATTTTCCGGGCTGGGAAAATCCAGTGGTTCCTCATCCAGACTTGTACATCCGATTGCGAGTATAAGCAAGACTGAAGTCATCCACATCAGTTTTCTGGTACTTTTTAATATATTTTTCATTGCTTTGTTTTTTCTTTAGTTCAAATCAGAAAGTCAATTCAAGTCCAAATGTATAGGTCCTGGATGTAGGATATGCACTCAGGTCAACACCAATCATAGCATCGCTTTCCGTAAAGTTGGCTACCTCAGGATCATATCCTGTGTAATCCGTAAGGGTCAACAGGTTGGTGCCGGAAAAATAAAGCCTGACTTTATTAAATCCGATCCGCTGTAAGAATGTCTGATCGAAGCGGTAAGCCAGCGTGACTACTTTCAACCTGACAAAGGAAGCATCCTCAACCCACCTTGACGTTTCACCTTCGACGTATACTTTATTTTCCAGCGCCTGGGATTCACGGTACGCACCGTCGATCAGTCCCGGAACATCCGTATCCTGATTTTCCGGTGTCCAGTAGTTCAGCACCCTCGGGTCGTTTGCTTCGTAGGTTTCCCTGCGGATCCTCAACTGGTTAAACAGGTCGGCTCCCTGCATACCCATCAGGAGGAAGGAAAAATCCCAGTTTTTCCAGGTGAAATAATTGGACCAGCCCCAGGTAAAATCAGGATATCCGTTACCGATGATCACCCTGTCTTCCTCGTCCACATCCCCGTCTCCATCTGCGTCAAGATAATGCGGATCTCCGGGAAGCTGCCCGTACTGCCGTGCCTGTTCTGCCTGATCTGTTCTCCACACCCCGAGATATTCCCATCCCCTCATCGTTCCATAAGCTTCCCCCACTTCAAGGACCATAAATTCACCAAGACTGTATCCGCCAAAGCTCGGATAATAGGTAAGCCGTTCATCTGCGCCCAGGTCGAGAACCTTATTCCGGTTCATTGTAAAATTCAGGGAAGTATTCCATCTAAAGTCTCCGACAATGGGGTCGCCTCCGATCAATATCTCCAATCCTTTATTTTCAATCGATCCGATATTGTCCAGAACACTGCTTACGCCGATATAACCGGCGAGTTCCCGGGGCATCAGCAGATCATCCGTAACTTTTTTATACACATCAATGGTGGAGGTTAACCTGCCATCAAACATTTCCAGGTCAAGACCGATATTGGTCTGGGTCGTGGTTTCCCATCGTAGATTGGGATTGGCCAATCCTCCAATTGCGAATCCCGTATTGGTTGGCGATGTGCCATTGTATGGATAATCAGGTCCCCAGTCACCCGGTTCAGAATAAAGCCTGGACAATGATTGATATGGACTGATCCCCTGGTTGCCGGTCTTGCCCCAGCTTCCACGTAATTTAAGTTCAGAAATCGTTGAAGATCCACTCAGGAAACTTTCTTCGGATATCCTCCATGCCAATGATGCTGAAGGGAAATAACCCCATTTATTGTCTTCTCCAAAAACCGAAGAACCATCTGCACGGTAAGTTAATGTGGCCAGGTACCGGTTGGCAAACACATAATTAAGGCGTCCCAGATAGGACAGCAATGCCCGTTCATTGGCCCATGAGCCGATCGTTATTTGCTGGGCACCACCTATGTTGTCATATCCCAATTGATCTACAATAAAATTCCTGGCAACGGTATTGGTTCCGTGACCCTGATCATAGATCTGTTCCAGTACCCCTACCACGGTAAGCTGATGATTGCCTCCGAAGGTATTATCATAAGTAAGAATATTGCTGTTCTGGTATCTTGAGTAGGTGGACTCACTTAACCTGGCCGCACCGTTATTGGCAAAACCTTCATTGGTCTTTTTGTTGTAATAATCACGTCGCTCCAGATTTGTGATCAGGGCACCCCCGGTTATTTTAAAGCTTAAACCTTTCACAATGTCGAAATTGAGGAAAAGGTTGGCATTGTTGTTATAGGTCGGGCGGTCCATTTCCGGTTCAACGGCACTGGCCAGCGGGTTCCACGTATCACTGGCCCCATAATTCGGATTATGACGGTGATAATTCCCATCCTCATCAAAAACCGGTTCGGTGGCTGCCCAGCGCGGGGCAACGTTGATCGCCTGCGCAGTAAATGATATATTATCTTCCCGTCTGAAAGCCGGAGATTTATAGGTTTCCTTGGTGAAAGCCCAGTTCAAACCAAAGTCTACACGCTCTGAAATATCGGCCGCCAGGTTGGTCCGCAAGGAGATACGGTCATAGGCAGAACCTTTTAATATTCCCTGATGATCCAGGTAATTTGAGGAAACCATATACTTCAG
>JAGTVG010000373.1 GCA_018224645.1 Cyclobacteriaceae bacterium | reverse complement strand
GATTTCGGCAAATGACAATTGTTCGGCGTCACGGATCACAGGAACCACGAGCCCCTTGGGCGCTGAGACGGCAATGGATATATCGACATAATCATGGTATATGATTTCATCACCGTCAAGTTTGGCATTTACCGTAGGCCATTCCTGGAGTGCAATACAACAGGCTTTGGCAAAAAAGGACATAAATCCAAGGTTGATGTCATACCTTTCCCTGAATTTTTCCTTGTACTTTTTCCTGAGCTCCATGATGGGCAGCATGTTCACTTCATTGAAGGTTGTAAGCATGGCCGTTTCATTTTTCACGGAAACGAGCCTTCTCGAAACGGTTTTCCTGAGTTGAGAAAGTTTTTCTTTTCTTTCCGGCCGATGCTGCCGACTGGTTTCCGTGGTTTTGGCCTGGATTTCCTCCTTTTTTTCCTCCACTTTCCGGTCCGGTTTCTTCGCGGATCTTTCCGCTTCCCTTACATCTTCCTTGATGATCCTTCCACCGGGTCCCGAACCCACTATCTCATCCGGCCGAAGATCCTTTTCTGCCATCAGCTTGGCAGCTGCGGGTGAAGGATACCCTTTGGCATAGGATTCCCTGGTTATTTCAGTTTGTGTATCTTCATATTCAGCGCTTTCCTCCGGCTCCTTCCTTTTCCGGCCAACTTCCTGTTCTGTCCCGCCTGTTTTCTCCGGCGAACCGTCAGTTTCCTCAATTCTGCAGATCAGTGCATCGATTTCAAGGGTATCACCCTCCCTGGCCACATGATGGAGGATTCCACTGGCCTCAGCAGTGAGTTCAAAGGTAGCCTTGTCCGATTCAATTTCGGCAATCACCTCATCCAATTCTACCATCTCGCCGTCTTTTTTGATCCAGGAGGAAATGGTAACCTCCGTGATGGATTCCCCTACTGTAGGGACTTTCATTTCGACCCCCATCCCGGTTTTTTCTTCCCTTCTGCTCCTGACAGGAGCGGTATTCTTCGTATCCTTCGCTTCGTCCGGTCTTTTTTGTTTTTCATCCCTGCCAGAATCCGGGGTCTTTTCCCCATTTTCTTCGATCACCCCGATGATGGTCCCGACTTCGATCGTTTCACCTTCAGCCACTTTTGTTTTCAGGATCCCCGCGGATTCTGCATTCATTTCGAATGTTGCCTTATCCGATTCAAGTTCACATACAACTTCATCTATTTCCACAAAATCACCGTCTGATTTGATCCATTTGGCAATGGTTACCTCGGTGATCGATTCACCGACCTGCGGCACCTTTAATTCTGTCGCCATTCGTTTTTAAATTGTTATTTTTCAAAAGCTTTTTTAATGATTTCCTCCTGTTCCTCGTGATGGATTTTATGGAATCCTGTTGCCGGAGACGCACTTGGTTTCCTGAAGATCCCGCGGCTTATCCTGCCGGGGAAAATCCGGAACAGATAAAACCATGCGCCCATATTCTCAGGTTCTTCCTGAACCCATACGATCTCGGCATCCGGGTAATTTTTAAACACGCTGTTCAGTTGTTTTTCTGGAAATGGATATAGCTGTTCAACGCGAACAATGGCAACATCCTGATGATCCTTCTTATCCTGTTCATGCTTCAGGTCATAATATATCTTTCCGGAGCATAAAAGGACCCTTCTGGTTTTTTTCTTATCTGCCTTTTCGTCATCGATAATTTCCCTGAACCTGGCATTTGTAAAATCCTTATAGGGGGAAACAACAGCAGGATGGCGAAGCAGGGATTTTGGCGACATGACGATGCATGGCTTACGGAAATTCCATTTCACCTGCCTGCGGAGCAAGTGGAATAAATTCGCCGGTGTTGTGAGGTTGGCCACAACAATGTTGTTTTCGGCGGCCATCTGGAGAAAACGTTCAGGTCTTGCGCTGGAATGTTCCGGGCCCTGCCCTTCATAGCCATGTGGCAGGAGCAACACGATCCCATTCATCCGCTGCCATTTACTTTCAGCGCTCGCGATAAACTGGTCTATTATCACCTGGGCCCCATTGGCAAAATCCCCGAACTGTGCTTCCCAGATCACCAGGGCATTCGGGGTAGCCATGGCATATCCGTATTCAAATCCGAGAACGCCGATTTCAGACAAAGGGGAATTGTAAATTCTGAACTGCTCCTGGTCCTTTTCAATATTGCACAGGAAACAATACGGCTGATTGGTTTCGGAATCGAAGATCATGGAATGCCGGTGTGAAAAAGTTCCACGTTTTACATCCTGTCCTGATATCCGGACGATAATTTTTTCCAGCAACAGGGAACCATAAGCGAGAAGTTCAGCATCGGCCCAGGAAAGCATCTTGCGTTTGAAAAAGTTTTCCTTCCGGATCCTGATCAGTTTATCGATCTGTTTCAATGAATTGAATCCCCCGGGTACCTGGGTAAGCGCAATCCCGACCTTCTCAATCATCTTTTCTGAAATAGCCGTATTGGGAGATTTTTCAAAATCCTGAGGCTGTGATTTCTTCAGCTGCTCCCATTCCTTTTCGATTTTCTGTGGTTTGTACGGAAGGGGATACTGTTTTACCTGATTCAGCCGGTCCTGTAGAAGGTTCCTGAATTCCTGGTCCATATTTTGGGCAAGTTCGGCGTCCACATCACCTCTGTCGATGAGTCTTTTGGTATACACTTCCCTCGGGTTCGGATGTTTGGCAATCATATTATACATTTTGGGCTGGGTGAATTTTGGTTCATCCGCTTCATTATGCCCATGCCGCCTGTAACCCAGCAAGTCCAGGAAAATATCCCTTTTGAATTTCTGCCTGAATTCAAAAGCCAGTTTCGCTGCGAAAATTACCGCTTCCGCATCATCCCCGTTCACATGGAGTACGGGGGCATCCACTATTTTCGCTAAATCGGTACAATAGATGCTCGACCGGGCATCATCATAATCAGTTGTAAATCCGACCTGGTTGTTTATGACAATGTGAATGGTTCCTCCAAGCCGGTAACCTTCGAGATTTGTCATCTGGGTGGTTTCATATACAACTCCCTGTCCTGCGATTGCAGCGTCGCCATGGATCAGAATGGCCAGGGCCTTACTTTCCTCACCCTTGTATTCGTCATCGATCTGTCCGCGCGTATAACCCAGCACAACCGGATCCACCGCTTCAAGGTGGCTGGGATTGGGTGATAGTTTTAAATAGATGGATTTTCCTTGCGGGGTCATGATCTCGCTGGTATAGCCCATATGATATTTGACATCACCATAACCATACGTCAGGTCCGGATCCGTATTCCCCTCAAATTCACTGAAAATTTCTTCATAGGTTTTACCGATGATGTTGGCAAGCACATTGAGGCGCCCGCGATGAGCCATTCCAATGATCACTTCTCTGACCTGGCTTTCGGCAGCATAATTGATTATGGTATCCAGTGCCGGGATCGTATTTTCACCTCCTTCCAGCGAGAACCTTTTCTGCCCGATGTATTTGGTATGAAGAAAATTTTCGAATACGACGGCTTCATTCAGTTTGACCAGGATACGTCTTTTTTCATCGATTGTGGGGTCATATTTCGGAAACTCAATTTCAGCTTTCTGTTTGAACCAATCAAGGATATCAGGGTCTCTGACGTACATGTATTCAAATCCGATTGGACCCAGGTAGGCTTTCTTCAGGGTATCCAGGATTTTACTGAGGGGTGCCCTGCCAATACCGATCCGGTTTCCCACTTCAAATTCCACATCCAGGTCATATTCGGACAAGGCAAAATGCCCGAGATCGAGGTATACCTTGTGTTTCCTGCGTGGCCTGATCGGATTCGTATCGGAAAGCAGATGTCCCCGTGTCCGGTAGCCATGGATCAATTCCCTGACCCTGGTTTCGCGGACGCTGTCTTCCATGACCATCTGGTCAAAAGCATCAGGTCCATTTGGTTTTGGGGGAATAACATCCAGTTCTTTAAATTCCAGTGAAAATTCAAATCCCTCGAAAAATTTCTGCCAGCTTGGATCTATCGAATCGGGATCTTCTTTGAATGATTTATATAATTCTTCAATGTAAGCACCGTGAGCATTTGAAATGTAAGAATACCTGTCCATCTCTTTAAGAATTGAGCCAAACACAAAGGTAAACAGGCTATTCAATTTTAAAAAATTGCCTATGCGATTAAACAAATTTAGAGTTTCTGGTACTTCTGGCAGCAGGCAGGAAAATAAAAGCAGTAGAATGTTTTTATAATTGAGGTCATCTTTTTGATGTTAATCAAAAAGTAGTACATTTGCGTTCCTTTTTAAAAATGGACGAGTTCCAAAATATAAGCAAAAAAACAAATGGCAGTAAGAATCAGATTAGCGCGTCGGGGACGCAAAAAAACGGCAATTTACGACGTGGTCGTAGCAGATGCCAGATCGCCACGGGATGGCCGGTACATTGAAAAATTAGGAACATTCAATCCCAATTTTCATCCATACATTCTGGATATTGATACCGATAAAGCGGTTGACTGGTTGTTAAAGGGGGCAATACCCTCCGATACAGCAAGGAACCTCCTTTCATCACAGGGTGTGATGCTGAGGAAACACCTCCAGATAGGGGTGCTCAAGGGCGCCATATCCCAGGAGGATGCTGATAAAAAATTTGAAGCCTGGCTCAAGGACAAGGAGCAGAAAAACATTGCCCAATCTGACAAGATCAGAAAGAAGCTCGAGGAAGAGCGGAAAGCAAGAATCGAAGCTGAAAGCAAGGTGAAGGAAGCCAAAGCAGAAGAGATCAGGAAAAAGCAGGAGGTTGCTGTGGCTGCGGCCGAAACCGGAACTTCCGACCAGGAAGAAGCACCGGCCGGTCAGGCTGAAATAGTTCAGGACCAGGTGGCTGAACCTGCAGGAACTGAACCTGCTGAAGAATCTGAAGCTGTTGCCGGAACAGAGGCTTCCGTTGACCAGGGCGCTCCTGAAGATGATAAAGAAACGGAGGTCAGCGAAGAAACTGTGGCAGAGGCGAAAGTGGAAACCGAAGCTTCTGCTGAAGAAGCCGAGACAAAAAGTGCCAAGGAAACCGCTGCAGAAAGCACCGGAGAGGCTGTTGCAGAAGATGCCGGGGAGACTGAAGCAGAAAGTGCCAAGGAGGCCGAAACAAAACCCCCCGAAGAACCTGAAGCAGAAAGCACCGAGGAGCCCGTTGCAGAAAGTACCGGAGAGGCTGATGCAGAAGGTGCCGGGGAGACTGAGACAAAAACTCCCGAAGAACCTGAAGCAGAAAGTACCGAGGAGCCCGTTGAAGAAAGCACCGAAGTTACTGATGCAGAAGATGCCGGGGAGACTGAAGCAGAAACCCCCGAAGAGGTGGTTGCAGCAAGTGACGAAGAGGTGAATGCTGAGGAAGATTCTTCAACAACAGACGAACCCGGAACCGGCGGAGAAAAATCTGAAGCCGGCGACGAGGATGAGGAAACTGAAGAGAAGCAGGGATAAAAAAGCAATCCAGTGCTTTCCGGCAGTTCTGTTTGTTTTGGGAATGTTCCCCGGTGGATGTTCCAGCGGATGCGCAGAAACTGAACTTTCTACATGAGAGCAGATGCTTACAGCATAAACCCGGAATCGTGTTTTCAGCTCGGCTATATCATCAAACCTCATGGCCTGCAGGGTGATCTTTCCATTTTTCTGGATACGGATCAACCTGAAGCATACCAGACGATGGAATCTGTTTTTGTTCAGATCAAACAAAAACTGGTTCCATTTTCTATTGATCATCTCCAGATCAGGGGAAACAGGGCGATTGTCGGCTTTGATAATGTGAATAATATTGAGGAGGCGGAGAAATTAAAAGGGAATCTTCTTTTTCTCCCGCTTGATATGCTTCCCCCATTGCCCCCGGATCAGTTTTACTACCACGAAGTAATCGATTATACGATCATCGATGAATCGGGGCAGAAAATCGGGAGGATTACCCAGGTTTTTGAAACCAGTGGTAATGACCTTTTTGCCGTGGATCACCGGGGTCATGAAGTACTCATCCCGGTACAGGATGATTTTATTGTGCGGGTGGATCACGAAAAAAATGAAATTCATATGCGTCTGCCCGACGGATTGCTGGATGTTTATTTAAACTGATTATCAGCATGAGGATTGATATTATAACCTGTCTGCCCGGTATGTTTGGCGGTTTTCTGGATGAATCGATCATGAAACGTGCCCGAGAGAAAAATATCATGGAAATCCACGTTCATAACCTGCGCGATTATACAAACAACAGACACCGGCAGGTTGATGATTATGCTTACGGGGGAGGGGCAGGAATGGTATTGATGATCGAACCGATTGTAAACTGCCTTCGAAAGCTTCAGCATGAAAGAAGCTATGATGAAGTGATCTATTTAAGTCCGGACGGGGAGCTGTTTGTCCAGCAAACGGCCAATGAATTATCGATGAAGAAAAACCTGATCCTGTTAAGTGGGCATTATAAAGGGGTGGATGAAAGGGTCCGGACGCACTTTATCACCCGTGAGATCAGTATCGGAGATTATGTTTTATCAGGAGGGGAACTGCCGGCGGCGGTGGTTACAGATGCACTGGTACGGCTGTTGCCGGGGGCTCTTGGTGATGAAACTTCGGCCCTTTCCGACTCATACCAGGACGGACTGGTGGCCCCACCCGCTTATACCCGGCCTGAAATTTTTGAAGGAATAAAAGTGCCGGATGTTCTTTTGTCTGGGCATGCGGCCAATATTGAAAAATGGCGTTTCGAAAAAGCAGTTGAAAGAACAGAGCAGCGAAGGCCCGACCTGCTGAAGGGGAAATAAATTTTGAGATGACATATTTATTCCAAGTAATTTTTTATATTTGCACTCCAAATTCGTAAAGCTTATTAAATAAAAGCCATGAGCGATCAGATCAAAGAATTAGAACAGGGATTAATTGAGGAGACAAAAGGAAAATTCCCACCATTCAAGTCCGGGGATACCATCAATGTGCATGTCAAGATCAGGGAAGGTAACAAGGAGCGAATACAGCAATTTCAGGGTACGGTTTTACAGCGGAGGCATGTGAACACCTATGGTGAAACATTTACCGTGAGAAAAGTCTCCAATGGTGTAGGCGTGGAACGGATCTTTCCAATTTTATCGCCCAACATCGAAAAAATCGAATTGATCAGGCGGGGACAGGTAAGAAGGGCCAGGTTGTACTATCTGAGGGGTAAGCAAGGTAAAGCCGCCAAGGTTAAAGAAAAAATATAACAGGGAGCGAAACAAATTTTTAAGCCGGTTCCTGTACCGGCTTTTTTTGTTTAAATTCAATTTTTAATTCATACGTTCATGCCGCTCATTTCATTTGATAAATACCAGGGGACAGGGAACGATTTCATTATGATCGATGATCGTCAGGGTATATTTCCGGAAAATGATCTGCCACTCATTTCCTCCCTCTGCCACCGGAAATTCGGGGTGGGGGCTGACGGGTTGATCCTGGTCCGGAACCATGAAGCGTATGATTTCGAGATGATCTATTTTAATCCTGATGGCTCACAGAGTTTATGCGGCAATGGCAGCCGCTGTGCAGTGATGTTCAGCAGGGAGCTTGGCATCATTGGTGGTTCCACGACATTCATGTCCATTGAAGGTCCATTGCGTGCGGAAATAAAGGATCAGCGGGTACACCTGGAAATGCCGGACGTAAATGGGGTTTCCAGCTATAAGGATGATCTTTTCCTGAATACTGGATCACCGCACTACGTTCAGTTTGTTCCTGATGCCGATGAAATCGATGTCTTTCATGAGGGGAAAAAAATAAGGAATCTTCCTGATTTTTTACCTGCAGGCACAAATGTCAATTTTGTCCAGGTGACGGGAATTGCCAGCCTCTATGTCAGAACCTATGAACGGGGTGTGGAGGATGAAACCCTATCCTGCGGTACCGGTGTCACCGCTTCAGCACTTGCCATGGGGCTGAAGGAGCGGCAGGAACAAATCCGGATCAGGACGAGGGGAGGGAATCTGGAGGTCAGTTTTAAATCCGACGGATCCGGAAACTTTACTGATATTTGCCTCATCGGCCCGGCGGTAAAGGTTTTTTCGGGAGAAATTGAATTTTCCTGACAGGGACCGGAACCCGGCTCCTAGTTATCCCACCAGCTCCGTTGTTTGTTCAGTTTCAGATCCTGGAGAAGGCTGGACTTTGCCCGGATGGTCACATTATAGGACTGGTATCTCCCGAACGGCACCCACGTCAGGCTGAGCTGCCAGCAATGAAGGTCGCGGTTGATGTTAAGGTTTGTCTGGGTAATTTCCTTACTCTCGAAATCATATCCGGTCTGATAGCCTACCTTCCACTTGGGCGTCAGGCTGAAATCACCTGTCAGCCTCAGTGTCTGGGTGATATTGGATTTCTGGTACCCGGCTTTTGAATAGCTGATGTTGTAGTTGACGCGGACATTCCAGGGGATACTGAAATCCACATAAAGATCCGGGTTCTGTTCAATATAATCAAGTTCGGTACGCTCGGACTCGGAGAGGTTTTCTCTGTCCAGATCAGAGGCTTTATTCTCCCATGCTTCGGGATTAAGGCTTGTCCCGATTGAAAGGGTGGCATTGGTGATATGCCCCAGCCCCTGGCCCTCATCCCAGGCATAACGGCTTACCTTTCTCTGTGAGATCCTTTCATTTCCCTGTTCATCCACGTAAAAGGTATCCAGCACATAAATATAGGGATCAAGGGTGGCGTTCATGTTGATATCCACCTTTTTATTGAAGAGTTTGGTTCTCGCGGAAAGTCTGATGGGCGCCAGATTGAATGAATCGGCCAGGAAATTATAACCTGATGAAAGCGAAAAATTTTCGAAGATCGGGACTTTTTTGAATTCGCGGTCGGCGGAATCTTTCTTTGATCTGACCTTCATTTCCAGGTTATTATCGAGCGAAAATCCAATGCTTGCCACTTCCCCCTGCGATGGGGTGCCATAAACGAATCCATTGTAACGGGAAATTTCCCTTGTATTTCCCAGGGAATCGATTTGTACATCCTGGTAATATCCGAATTTTTCATCGGAGAAATCCGGGGAATAGGAAAATGAAACATTGGGTGTCATGACATGCCGGATGGCCTGGATATTATCACCCTTAAAAAATAATGTGCCGTAAAGGCGTGAAGTCATTCCGGCTGAAAAACTGTAACTGTATAACCTTGAGAATTTTTTCAGGGTATCGATCCTCACCGCATTCAGGGAATCGATCCATGTATAATCCAGTTGTTGCCCATACCATATCTCATCATAGCGGATAGAGGGATTCAGTGTAAAATGTTTAAAAATTTTAGTGGACGTAGATACCGGGATGGAATGCCGGACCCCATTCTGAGCCCTGGCTGAAATGATGTCCCAGTTGGAAGCGGTAAAAGCCACTGTACTGTCATTGAGGGGGGGTTCATTGGCAACATCAAAAGAGGTTGAGGTCCGTAGCGGCGCATTGGTAAGCCGGTTGGTCCCGGTCATGTTCCAGCTGAGGTTTATTTTCTGGAAAATATTCCTGGCGGAGGGGGATTTTCCTTTAAACGGATACACCCGGTTCATAGAAAACGAAAGATCGGGCAACTGGATGTTGGTGATCGAGGTTCGGGTATTCTGCTGGATTCGCATGCTGGCGCCCATGGAAAACGGAGTACCCGTAAATGTTTTCGAATAGATCACATTCGAGCTGAATTCCTGGTTAATATTGTTTGTCACATCATAATAGGAAGGATTATTCTGGTTGTAGGAAGAGGTACCCGCTCTTACCGAAGCCGAAAAACGGCTGTTCCCCTTGGATTGCGGTGTATGGTTCCAGGTTACCCAGAAATCCTTGATGACGGATGAATCCCCTTCATCTATCCCTCTCTGGCGGTTATATTTGAAGGAAAAACTGCCAGTGTATGAATACCTTTTTTTATAGGTGGACGCTAACTTCAACCCATAACTTCCCTTTGTATAAATTTCACCCAGCAACAGAAGGTCGATATAATCACTGATGGCAAAATAATAACCTCCATCCCGAAGATAAAAGCCACGGCGTTCTTCCTCGCCGAAAGTCGGAAACCGTATCCCTGATGCCTTTTGACGGGGCATGGGAAACATCCCGAACGCCCACCCGATCGGCAGGGGGATATCGGCTACCCGCATATGAAAGGGACCCACCAGGATCTTGTTGTTTGGAATCAGTTTAAGCTTATTGGCTTCGATATGAAAATGGGGATTTGGAAGATTGCAGGTGGTATATTTGGCATGATCAATGAAAAGATCACCCTCAGGATTTCTTTTTACAAGGTTGCCATGCATGATCCCTTCACCCTGCTGTGTGACTACTCCACTGATAATTGCTTTTTTCGATTTAAAATTATACCGCATGTTTTTTGTCTCATAGTTTTCAGGCCCGTCCTTAAAGACGGGATCGCCTATGGTGTTTCCCAGGGAATCTTCTGTTCCAACAGCCATTATCTCATGTGTGTCATAGTTGATATTCACCCTGTCGGCGGTGAGTTCAATCTGACCATAATCAATCCTTCCTTCACCGAAAATACTGATTTCATGGGTGTTCAGATCAAGACGCATGGAATCCCTGGCAAAATAATGGATCGTTGTTTCAATTTCACCCTGGGGGATGGTATCACTGGCAAGACTGGAAGTATCCGACACAAGTACCGAAGTATCAGGGACCAGCACGGAGGAATCCGACACGAAGGTGGAATCGAAGGGAAGGGTCCTTATGGCATCGTCACCGAATATCGATTCATATTCCGGGTTTTCCAGATAGATGGTATCATTCGGATTGATATCAGGGTCAATTTTTTGACAATAAGAATGATATGCCGAAATGAGGATTATAATAACACCAACAACACGTTTATATTTGTATAAACCCACTTTCAGAATTGTCAAAAAATTTACATTTTTGCGTAAAGTTATCCAGATAACTTTTAACAACCGAACTATTGTGAGAAATATTGCACTAATACCCTGCCTGGCATTTTTAATTTTAATGGCATCATTTAAAACTGCTGGAGTCATTGAATATAAGGTAGATAAGGTGGTCATTGACGCCGGACATGGCGGAAAGGATCCCGGAACCCATGGGCTCATCAGCGAGGAAAAAGACATTGCACTAAAAATCGCACTTGAATTGGGTCGCATCATCAAGGATAATCTGAAAGACGTCGAGGTCATCTATACCCGCAACAACGATACCTTTGTAGAATTAGATGACCGTGCTAATATGGCTAACAAAAAGGATGCTGATGTTTTTATTTCCATCCATTGTAATTCCGTTCCCAGAAATCAGCACCTCATTTATGGCACGGAAACGTATGTGATGGGCCAGCACACTTCGGAAGGAAATTTCGAAGTGACCAAACGGGAAAATTCCGTGATCCTGCTCGAGAAGGATTACGAGGAACGTTATGAAGGATTCGATCCAAAATCACCTGAATCCCTGATATTATTTTCTTTATACCAAAATGCGTATATTAATAACAGTTTAAACCTTGCTGATAAAATTGAGCATCAGTTTTCAAAAAGAGTGGGAAGAAACAGTAGGGGAGTAAGACAAGCCGGATTTTGGGTGCTTTGGAGGACATCCATGCCAAGTGTCCTGATCGAAGTTGGTTATTTGAGCAATCCAAAAGAGGAAAAATATCTCAATGACGAACTGGGACAGGTTTACCTGGCATCCGGGATATTCAGGGCATTCCGGGATTATAAGGATGAATTAGAATCTAATTATTAACTTTTTTTCATCGTGCAGATATCCAAAGAATTCAAAATTGGCCTGTTCAGCATTATTGCCATTGCATTGTTATATATCGGATTCAATTTCCTGAAAGGGATTGATTTTTTTTCCAATACCCATAAGTATTATGCAATGTACCGGAATATCGACGGGCTGGAGGTTTCCAATTCTGTCATCATCAATGGACTGGTCGTTGGCCGGGTGGGCAGTATTTCATTTCTGCAGGACAGGGAAAACCAGATACTTGTCGAACTTGATATTGACGGGAATATTGTGCTGGATGATTCCACCAAAGCTTTCCTGATCAGCGAAGGATTCCTCGGCGGGAAAGCCATTGAACTCCGGATGCCGGAAAGAATAACCAATCCGCTCAATGATGGTGATACAATTAGATCGGAAATTGCCATGGGTCTGATAGAATCACTGACGGAACAGACCCAGCCGGTAGCCGATAATGTAGGCATTCTGATCAGGAAATTTAATAACATCATGGACAGCCTGATGGTTACTGAGCAGTTGATCCGTCGGACCATCATAACGATGAACAGCACACTGGAGGCAACAAATGATATTGTTGAAGGAAACCAGACGCCCATAAGCAACTCAATCAGCAATATGGAAAGCCTTACTGAAAAACTGAATCAATCAGCCGGATCATTGAATGCGGTCCTTACGAAAACGGGTGTTTTCGTTGATTCACTGAATCAATTGGAAATGTCGACCGCCATAAACAACCTTACCCGGATGAGCGAAAACCTGAACGCAGTTTTGCTCGGAATGCAGGAAGGAGAAGGCACGATGGGGAAAATCTTAAAAGATGATTCATTGTACAATAATCTGACAAGAACCGCTGAAGATCTTGATAAACTCCTCGTTGATCTGCGTGAAAATCCTAAAAGATATGTACATTTCAGTGTTTTCGGCAGAAAGGATAGACCGGAAAAAGAACCGGTAAAAGACCCTGAAAAAGAACTGGTAAAAGACCCTGAAAAAGAACCGGAAAAAGAAGAGAGGGAATAAGAATGTCCACGTGCTTTCATGTTTTCCCCTGATCATTTTTTAATCCAATAATGGAATTTTAATTATATTTATCCTGATGGAAAAAAAGGAAATCAAGGCTCTGGTATCGCTTCTCGATGATGATGATCATTCCATAGTGACACAGGTGGAAGAAAAGATCATTTCGCTGGGAAATGAGATCATACCCTTCCTTGAAGGTGAGTGGGAAAACAGTTTTAATCCGATAATACAGCGAAAACTGGAGGAATTGATTCATGTCCTACAGTTCGAACATTTGAAGTTAAGGCTTCTGGAATGGAAGGAAAATGGATATCATGACCTGCTGGAAGGTATGTGGCTGGTTGCCACTTATCAATACCCCGATCTTCAGCTTGATTACCTGCGCAAAGAAATAGAGCAGATGTATCATGAAGCCTGGCGCGATTTCCGGTCCAATATCCATCCGTACGACCAGGTCAAGATCCTGAACAATGTGCTGTACACTAAATATAAGTTCAGTGCGAATACAACGAATTTTCATTCACCGGCAAATTCCATGATCAATATTGTGCTTGAAACCAGAAGGGGAAATCCGATCACGCTTTGCGTTATCTATCTGTTGATCGCACAAAAACTTGAGATGCCGGTCCATGGCGTTAATCTGCCAAATCTTTTTGTCTGTACCTATAAATCGCCACAACTGCAGTTCTATATCAACGCCTTTAACAAAGGATTACTTTTTTCAAGGGCAGACCTTGAAAATTATGTCTCCAATCTGCAGATCACCCCGCTTGATATCTTTTTTGAACCCTGTTCATACCTCGATGTGATTAAGCGGGTATTACGGAATCTGATCATTTCTTTTGAAAAAATTGGCGACCATTATAAGGTGGATGAGATCAAAATACTACTTGACGCGGTTTCCTTCGGTGATGATGACAGGGCAGGGAGTTATTGACTGCTGAAGCAGATATAGAATCCATCCACCTGGCGGTATTCAAGCATGTGGGTATTCCTGCGGTTATTCACAACCACCCCGGCCCTGATCTCCCCTTCATTTTCCGGTTCGAAAGGTTCTAGAAAAATATTATTTTTAAATGAAAGGCCAATTTCCCCATACATTTTATACAGGGCTTCCTTGGCGGTCCAGGCGAGACAGAGACTTTCCAGACGCTGATCGATGAATAGCAGTTCATGCTCATTCAGAAACCTGTAAGCAACCTGGTTCAGGGCGGGTTTGGCCTTTTCGATATCTATGCCGCATGGATCATTCCTATGGATCAGGGCGACTGCATAAGGGAAGCTATGCGCCAGGGAAATATGAACCGTATTATTTTTAAGGATAGGCTTGTTGAATTTATCCTTGATCAATCCAAAATAATCATAACCACAGTGATCCAACAGGACATTCAATATATTCCTGGCGCCCAGCCATTCCTTTTTCCTCTTAGGATGGGTATATTTTTCATATTCTGAGAATTCCTTCTCGGATAAACAGGCTTCCTGATACAATATTTCTATGGATTCATCAATTTTCCATATTCCCCAGCAAATGTCCGGATTTACGTGTTCAATCTTTATAATCGGCATATTTAATAGCGTGGAATATCCTTATGGAGGTAAAAATACAGCTTATATTTAATCTTTTAGAAGTATATTTGAAAATGGCGGTGGTCGATGTTTCCAAAGTAATTACACTTACCGGGCATAAGGATTGTGTTTATACATTAACCTCATCCCCGGATCCAGCCAGTTTCTTTTCTGCTGCCGGTGATGGAATGGTTGTCCTCTGGGAATTGACTGGTTCGGAAAACGGACAACTTATCGCCAGCGTTCCAAATTCAATCTACAGCATCTGCACATTACCTGAAAAAAATCAGCTGGTTCTCGGGCATAATTACGAAGGGATCCATATCGTCGACCTCAACGAAAGAAGGGAAACCGGTTCGATGAAGATAACCGATTCGGCTATTTTTGCCTTGTCCTATCACGGTGGAATGCTGTTCACCGGTACGGCAGACGGCGATCTGATTCTGATCGACCTTATAGGAATGTCGGTCCAGGGAAGGATTAAAAAGAGCAGTAAAAGCATCCGTGCCATCGTTTCAGATGGGAATCATCTTGCTGTCGGCTATAGTGATCATTTTATCCGGATTTTTGACCTGGTGAACAGACAATTGATTTCCGAATTCAAAGCTCATGAAAATTCTGTCTTCACATTGAAATATTCACCGGATGGCAGATATTTACTGAGTGGCAGCAGGGATGCGCGACTGAAAATATGGGACAGGCATGATGGTTACCGGCTGAAAGATTCCATCATAGCCCATCTGTATACAATAAATGACATCGACTATCGTCCGGATGGAAAATATTTTGCAACCTGCAGCATGGATAAAACGATAAAAATATGGGAAGCCGAACAATTCAAATTATTGAAAGTAATAGATAAGTCACGGCATGGAGGTCACCTGACTTCTGTTAATAAAATATTTTGGTCAAGCTATAAAAATAGGTTAATTTCATGCAGTGATGACAGGACAATATCGGTTTGGGATTTAAAATTTAATGCACGATCATGAAAATAACTCCTCTAGAGATCAGGCAGAAGACATTTGAAAAAGTCTTCAGAGGTTACGATAAAGATGAGGTAAGTGCTTTTCTTACCTCGCTTTCACAGGAATGGGAGCGTCTTATTGATGATAAGAAAGACTTACATCTTCGCATTGAATCACTTGAAAAAGAAGTTAAAAAGCTCCATGATGTAGAAAGTTCATTATTCAGGACACTGAAAACAGCCGAAGATACCGGTGCCAACCTTATTGAACAGGCAAAAAAGGAAACAGAGCTCAAGATCAAGGAGTCCAGTCTGAAGTCGGATGAGATCCTGGGCTCTGCCAGGGATAAGGCTAAAAAATTGATGCATAATGCAGAAGTGAAAACCAGGCAGATCCTGGAGGAAATGCTTGACAGGGTAAAAGCCCTGGAAACCCAGTATCATCAGCTTTATGATCTCCGGGAGGAACTTATCGGGCAGATCAAACAATATTCGGAAGAAGTGAATGAAAGGGTAGAAAAATTCGAGAAAAAATCAGAAGAAGGTACAACCGGAGAAATTGTGATCAGGGCAAAGGAGATCTTTAATTCCGCCATGATGGATGTATATACCATCCTGAATAAGGAAGTGGAAAAACAGGAACAGGAAAAGGTTGAGAATCAGAAAAAATCCGGGGATGAACCCATAAAAGTGGAAGAAGCACAAAGGGAAAGGAAAACGCCGGAGGATATCTTTAAACGGAAGGAAGAAGACAGCAAAAAGCAAGGAGATAACTTTTCATCTTCTTCAGGATCATTTTTTGACAAACTGGAATAAAATGCAAGGAAAAATTACCCTCGAGGGATTGGAATTTTTTGCGCATCATGGATATTATGCGGAAGAACAGAAAATCGGGAACAAATTTGCCGTCGATATAACCATATCCACCGATCTGACCGATGCGGCTGAACACGACGATTTAAAGGAAACCATCAATTATGAATCATTGTACCGGCTAATCCGGCATGAGATGAGTGAATCCACCAAATTACTGGAACATCTCGGGAAAAGAATCATCGATGTTGTGTTTCTGCAATTTCCTTCAGTTTATGAAATCGAGGTCAGGGTGAGCAAATATAATCCGCCGGTAGGAGGCATATGCCATAAGGCCACAGTTACACTGCTCGAAAAGCGGTGATTACGGTGAACTTTTCTTCAGAAAAATGAAACCTTCCTCCTGATCATCCCGGTAGTAATCGATGGTGGTGCCGACAAGGAACATGGTCTGGCGTTTGTCAAGATATAATGTAATATCCCGGATCCTGAATTCCAGATCATAATCATTTCTGGTATCAAATCCCAGCATATTTGTCACCTCCCCTCTGCAGCCACCTCCCCGCACACCCACTCTCAATCCATAAAATTCGGGTATTTTCTTTTCACTCATGATCCTTCTGATCTGATCGATGGCTTTGTCGGTGATATTGACCGGATTAATGATCACGCTGTTCTTAATTTTATTCCTGAACTTACAAAAATAGGAAGGGGATTCATTTTTGTTGTCATTTTATGTAATATTAAGGTGTTAATCATAACATTTTTCATGGAAATTATCATTGAGTTTGGTAAATTATTGATCCCGGCTTTACTCGTATTGTATGCCATGTACCTGACCGTTAAAACCGTACTCGATAAGGAAATTGCAGGCAAGGAGGTAGATCTCAGGATTAAAAACCAGGAGATGATCCTTCCGTTACGACTACAGGCATATGAACGGCTTACGCTGTTACTTGAAAGGATATCACCCAATAATATACTGGTACGTCTGAGCAATCCGAATTATACGGCAGGCGAATTTCAAAGATTGATCGTTAAAGAGATCAGGGATGAGTTTAACCATAATCTTTCCCAGCAGATATATATCAGTGAGGAATCGTGGACGCTTGTGAATAAGGCTGTGGAAGATACCATATCAATGATCAACCAATCAGGGTCCTCCCTGAAGGAAGATGCAAAAGCGATGGATCTGACCAAGGCGGTTTTTGGCGAGATCCTCCAGAATGAATTGGACTCGATATCAGTAGCACTCAGTCACTTAAAAAAAGAAATCAGTCAATTTTATTAAGCCAGGATATGGAAAAAATGAATGTATATTTTGCTCATGCGCTGGCTCAGGCAAAAAAATTATTTGGCGACAGGGAAAAACTGATGAAAACAGTTGATAACGCCTTCCGGAAAATTACGGAAATCGAAAGTGAAGAAGGTGAAGTAAAAAGATTGGTCACCAAATTAAAGGTATTTTTACGGATGATTAAGGCCTATGTCGAAGGTGAATACCGGGAGGTCCCATGGAAAACCATGCTTATCATACTTGCCAGTATCATCTATTTTTTGAATCCATTTGACCTCATCCCGGATTTTATCCCTGGTATAGGCCTTGTCGATGATATTTCAATTGTTCTCTGGGTATTTAAAAATGTGGAGAAGGATATTCTGAAATTTCAGGAGTACTTTTACACTTTCAGGCAGGTTTAGTGTTAAACCGTAGAATCTTCCATTACCGGGGGATCAATTGGTGAAATGTACAACCACCGGGTAAAGATTTTTTAAAGCCAAAATTTTTTACAGAAGATAATTGAATTTTTATGATAACGGTCAGGTATTTGAATGTAAATGAATTGGTCCATTCATTTTCTTATAATGAATTCATTCAACTTGTTGAAAATCTCTCGGAACAGAACAGAACCACGGGTCCCGATCAATCTGAAAAAAAGCTGAAGTTTACGCTCCTGAATCATCACCGGTTGAAAAGGATCAACAAAACCTTAAAGCTGGAACTGGACACCCTGGTGGCATTTCAGAACTTTCAGGGAAGGCTTACATGGCTTGTCATCGTTGAAGCCTGGTGCGGAGATGTGGCCCAGAATTTACCCTATATCAACGCCATGAGTCAGCTGAATAAGCATATTGATTTAAAACTGATCCTGAAAAGCGATTATCCTGAAATCATGGAGCAGTTTTTAACTGAGGGAACTGAATCCATCCCCAAACTGATCTGTATCAACCGTGAAGATCATGAAGTTCTCGGAACATGGGGTTCGCGACCGGCCGAAGCAAAACAGATGGTTTCCGATTTTAAAATTAATCAAATCATCTCCAAAGCTGAATTGTTGGAAAATATCCAAAAATGGTATAATTTAAATAAAGGGATGTTTATCCAGCAGGAATTCCGAACCCTGTTGCTGGATTGGCAGAAAAAAATGCCGTATAAGAAGGAAAAGATTGAATAGATGAAAGCCATCATTGCAGGCGCTACCGGACTTGTAGGATCTCATCTGCTGAAACAGCTGGCAGAGGATCAGGACTATGATGAAATATGGGTACTCACCCGGCGTCCATTAAATTCAAAACAGAAAAAGATAAAAGAGGTTCTTGCTGATTTTGAGGACCTGGAAAGTTCCCTGCAGCATGTGAAAGCCGATCATGTTTTCTGCTGCCTGGGGACCACCATGAAAAAAGCAAAATCCAAAGAGGCATTTAAAAAAGTAGACCTGGAATATCCACGGGAGCTCGCCAGGATCATGTTATCCAGAAAGGCGCAAAAATTTCTGCTGGTTTCGGCCCTGGGTGCCAGTACCGGTTCGTTCATTTTTTATAACCGCGTGAAGGGCGAGGTCGAAAAAGAGATCCGGCATCTGGGATATCCCGGCCTGGTTATTTTCCGTCCATCACTGCTGCTGGGCGACAGGGAGGAACAAAGGACCGGCGAAGATATTGCAAAAAAAACCTATAAGTACCTCGATAAATTATTTATCGGACCCCTGAAAAAGTACAGGGGGATCCATGCCGCCACCGTTGCTGCCTGCATGATAAAAATGGCCAAAAAAAGTCATATAGGTACCTGGATCCTTGAATCGGACCAGATACAGGAATGCCGGGGGTGAGGTATACCTGAACGCCTGTCAGGGAAGCAATGATAATTTTTTATGGATGATCCTGAATGCAAGTACACACAATACCCCGTATCCTAACCAAAGAAGGACAATCACCGGGTTGGCAAATTCAGGGTAAAAATTATTAAAACGTTCCCAGCCTGTTACTGCCGGATCGGGGATATTCCGGAAAAGTTTCATCAGTGGCAATCCCATGATAAAAGCGATGCGGAATAAAAATCCACGGACATTTTCAAGCGAGATGAGTATCCAGGACATGATAAACGGAAATCCCAGAAAGGCTAGCCTGGCAAAATCCCCACCGCCCAATAATGAAAAACCCAGATAGGTAAGGGAAAGCATGATCAGGAATTCATTCCCCGAAGTAATGTTTTTATGGATGATCTTATACCACACAGCCAGGATCAACAGGGGACCGTAGGCAGTAAAAATGCCAATCAGCCACCGAACCAGGCGGAAAGGATTCAGGATAGATTCCCTCGCATGGAACAACAGGACCATCATTGAATTCCTGCCTTCATCGGCCGGGGGAAAGTAATAATTGGTTATTTCCCTGGCAACGAATGACAGTACCAGGGCCAGAAAGACGATCAGGAGGCTGCTCCTGCTCATTCCATTTTTTTTAATGTATAAGTACAGGCCGGTTATAAAGCTGATGACCATCAAACCCATAAAGGACTCTTTCTGAAGGGTAGCCAGGGGAGCCAGGATCAACAGCCAGTGGAATTGTTTTTTTATGATGATCAGGATAAGCAACGCCTGGAATAAATACAGGGGTAAATCTACCGTTACAGGATCGAATATGTTAAGCCGGATGATCCCTGTCCAGTGAATCAATAACCAGAAAAATCCAGTCATTATAAAACCTTTTGACAATCCCATGCTGATCCATAAATAATAGATAGCAATGACCGAGAGGATCATGAAAAAATAATTGACCAGCAGGAAATTATTGACTGGTTCCTCAAAGGGCATCAGGGAAGCGATCCATGGGACGAGTATCCTTGAATTTATGGGAAAAACAACCTCATAGGCCTGATTTTCACCCGAAAAATACATGTAAACATCAAGGTATTTATTTGCATCGAATAAGGCCGAAAAATCGTGATCAAGCCGGGGCTGGATTTTCAGGTACAGCAAAAAAAGTCCCGATGCCAGCAAGAGCAATAAAATCAACAGGAAATGTGTCTTTATTTTATCAAACATTTACCTTTACCCAAAAATTCCGATCCTCATTTTAATATATTTCGGCATAAAATAACAATATGATCGCTGTTATTCAAAGAGTGAGTGAATCTTCAGTCCTGATTTCAGGAGAAAAGAAATCAGCTATCGGCAGAGGATTGACGATCCTGCTGGGCATCGAAGAGGAAGACGGGATGGAGGACATTCAATGGCTGGCCAGGAAAATATTGAACCTCCGCATCTTTGATGACCCGCAAGGGGTAATGAACGAAAGCGTGATGGATCAGCAGGGCGAACTGCTTGTGATCAGTCAGTTTACCCTGCATGCCTCAACCCGGAAAGGCAACCGTCCCTCCTATATCAGGGCAGCCAGACCGGAGGTGGCCATCCCCCTTTACGAAAAATTTATTGGCGAACTGGAAGAAATATCAGGCAGGAAAATTCAATCAGGCGAATTTGGTGCAGACATGAAGGTTTCCCTGGTCAATGACGGACCGGTAACGATTATCATCGATACAAAAGAAAAAAAATAATATGACAATTCAGGAAGCACAGCAGGCAGTAGATCAATGGATCAATTCAACAGGGGTCAGATATTTTAATGAACTTACCAATATGGCCATGCTGACGGAAGAAGTGGGCGAAGTGGCCAGGATCATTGCCCGCAGATACGGTGAACAGAGCTTTAAAGAGGCCGATAAGGAAAGGGACCTTTCGGATGAATTGGCCGATGTATTGTTTGTGGTGATCTGCCTGGCCAACCAGACCGGGATCGATCTTACGGAAGCCCTGCGTAAAAACCTGGAAAAAAAGACCGAAAGGGATGGTGAAAGGCATAAGTCCAATAAAAAACTGGAAAATTAACCACTCCTTATAATTCGATTTCTATACGGTACGGCATGGCATTTTTTCCCGGTCCCCGGTGTGAAGGGTTTAACAGGTTCAGGGAAAAGTATGATCCTCCGGATCCCGGGGAGATCAGGCGGAAGGAGGATATCTATCAGAAAGCCTTCAGGGAAGCGGAAAATCTTAACCTGAATTTCCGGTATACAATCGATTCCTTCGACCTGGTACAACTGAATGATTCATTAACTCGTTTGATCTTTAAGGAAAATTAAACTTACTGGTAAAGAATAACTCCCAGAATCATATGAAAACTAAAATGACAATTATTTCGCTTACCATGCTCCTGGTCCCTTTCATGGGATCTTCACAACAGGAACAGGGAATGTTACGGGTACAGGGATCTTCCACCATTAAGGTCAAGCCCGATGAAGCCATTGCCCGTTTTTCCTATGAGATCATTCAGATGGATTATAAAACCACCGTTAAGAGCCTGGGGCGGGAAGCCGATCAGTTGAAAAAGACGCTCAGGCAGGAAGGGTTTAATGAGGAAAACCTGAAAACGGTTGTCTTTAATGTAGGGGTGAACCGCATTTATGTAAAAGGGCACCAGCAGGACAGCGGCTACGTGGCACGGCAGGTACTTGAAATAAAATTTCCATATAAACCTGAAGATCTGATCAATCTGATGAATAAAATTTCCGGGTCAAAAACCGATCCTGATGTGACTTTCAGTTTTCAGCTTTCAGACAGCGAAATGGAAAAGGTAAGAATGGATCTGATCAGGATGGCTGTTGAAGATGCCAGAAAAAAAGCCGGAGTCATTGCCGGTACATCAGGGACAGAAATAGCCGGGATCAGGGAGATCAACTATGGGGAATTTTCATCTCCCGAATCACCCATGTACAGGATGATGGAATCCAAGGCAATCGATGAGCCCGCCTATGGGGGATTTATTGTTCAGGAATTGACTTTCTCCGAATCCATTGACATTACCTATGTGATAAAGCAGGAGTGAAAGTAATTGTTCGCATCATCCTCTCCTGAGGTATGGAATTGCTGTTGAAAAGAGATCATACGACATCTACCGGTCCCGAAATGTCGGCCTGGCATTTTAATGTTCTGTATTAATGTCCTTACCGTCAAACCGGAAAATTCCGGTGATGCAAATCCTTTCGAAGAAAACTCACAATCACACCATTGAAAACCGCCTCCGGTTAAGAAGCCGGGCTGCCATTTCCCCTGATTATTTAGTATCTTAGCCGTAATATTTTTTCTGAAGCTGGTGATGGGAATATTTTTTAGAAATAAAGTCATTTTATGGTTATCCATTCCTGTTCTGATCATGATTGCCTGGATCATCTATACCAGGATTTCGATATCAGATGACACTGACGTTGAAACCACCTATGCAGGATCGGCCGGTTGTATTGATTGCCATGAAAAATTTTATCAATTATGGGCTCCCAGCCACCATGGCCTGGCTATGCAGACCATCACACCTGAATTTCTTGATGAACACTTTACCGTACTCAACAGCCAGCCAATTCAGGTCGACAGTTCCCTTTTCCATGTAGAGATCCTGAACGATAGTTTAAAATATATTGAACGGGTCGAAGGACTGCAAAAGACATATCCGGCGATCTATGCCCTTGGCGGGAAGAATGTATTCTATTTCCTGACCCCCTTTGAAAAGGGGAGGTTACAGGTTCTTCCGCTTGCCTATGATCTCAACCGGAAAGAATGGTATAATAATCCGCAAAGCGCCTTGAGGGGATTCACAAACCAGGAAGATGAGATCCTGCCCTGGAAGCATATCGGCTTTACCTTCAATACATCTTG